>NZ_JBSHKH010000006.1:0-147845 GCF_053643595.1 Streptomyces sp. NPDC055506
CCATCGCGACGTTCCGAGGACGGACACCCCCCGGCGCGGCCCCGACCCACCACCCTGCGTCAGGCGCATACGCAGACGCACCCACCCCGCCCCAACCGCCGGAGGCACCCGGTAGGGTTCGCCTCCGGAAAGGGGAAGGTGAAGGCACCCGATGATCAGGGATCGCGACCCTCGAACGCTCCGCCCGCTTGGCCGGAGGACCCTCATATCGGCCTCGGTGACCGCTTTGTCGTTGACGGCGAGCGGATGCGTCGTCGTGCACGGCGAACGGGAGATCCTCCCGTCGACCACCCGCGCCGAAGCCGCCAAGGCCCTCCAGGAGTTCACGACCGCGTACAACGACGCCGACAAGGCCTACGACGCCTCCCTGGACGCCGAGCACACCACCGGCGCCCTCGCCGACATCGACTCGGCCCGTCTGAAGGCCGGCCAGAAGAACAACCCGGGCGGCAACCCGAACCACACGCCGCTGAAGCTGACGGACGCGAAGTTCACGATCCCGAAGAAGGCCGGCTGGCCCCGCTGGTTCGTCGTCGACGCCGCAGGCAACAAGGGCGGCACCGCCCGCTGGCTGCTCGTGTTCACCCGCAGCAGCCTCGACGACCCGTTCCAGGTCGCGTACCTGACCCTCGTCGCCCCCGGCAAGGTCCCGGAGTTCAAGAAGGACGCGGACGGCTGGGCCGAGTCGGTGCCGGTGAACTCGACCGGCCTGGCGGCCGACCCCGGCGACCTGAGCCAGACCTACACGACGTACCTGAAGAACGGCGGGCCCGTCTTCGCGGACGGCGCGCACACCAGCCAGTGGCGTGCCCTGCGCGAGAAGAACACCAAGAGGCCGGGCCTGGTCACCCAGTACATCGACGAGCCGCTGACGAACGGCGACTACGGGCCGCTGGCGCTGCGCACGACGGACGGCGGGGCGCTGGTGTTCTTCACCACGCGGCACTACGAGAAGCAGACGGCCTACGCGGGCACCACGTTCCCGACCCCCAACAAGGACGTGCTCGCCCTGACGACGGGCGAGATCAAGCAGTCCCTCACGCTGGAGTTCGTCTCCAACGAGGTGGCGCTGGATCCGAAGGGCCAGGGCAAGGTGACGATCCTGGGCCGGATCCAGGGAATGACCTCGGCGGAGGGCTCGTAGCCCGAGGGCTACGGCAGGTTCAGGGCCTCAGCGCCGCGAGGGCCACGCCGAGCCCGCGGAGTCGGCGTCGACGTACCGGCCGCAGACCTCCGTGAGCACCTCGAGCAGGCTCAACGGGTCCGGCAGCGCGTGCTCGGGCCCGCGTACCCACCGCACCGCCTGGCCGTCACCGGGCAGCCGGGCCGGCGGCACGAGGACGTAGGAGCCCCGGCAGTGCCAGCGCAGCCCGGGGTGCTCGTCCGCCGTCTCGGGGTGGGAGTCCAGCTCGCAGGGCCACCACTCGTCCTCGTCCTCGGGGGTGCCGCGGGTGAGGGTGA
This sequence comes from Streptomyces sp. NPDC055506, assembly GCF_053643595.1. NCBI lineage: Bacteria > Bacillati > Actinomycetota > Actinomycetes > Kitasatosporales > Streptomycetaceae > Streptomyces > Streptomyces sp. NPDC055506. Next base: position 1,462 of record NZ_JBSHKH010000006.1, read on the forward strand.
AGAAGAGCATGCGGCCGTCGTCGCTCTCGGCGACCGGACCGACCTCGACACCCTGCGCGAGCAGCCGCTCCAACGAATCGCGACCGGCATCCAGGGGCACGTCGAGGACGTCGTGCACCATGCCGGTCGCGGTGATGAAGTTGGCTTCGGGCTGATGGCGGGCCCAGCGCTCGATCTGGGCGCGGTCGGTGGTGGACTGCGTCTGCCAGGCGAAGGACACGGGGTGCCGGGCCGGGGTGGGACAGCCGACGCGGTCGCAGGAACATCGGTAACCGGCCGGGTGGGCGGCGGGTGCCAGGGGCAGTCCCGCGCCGGCGGCGGCGAGCAGCAGGGCCTCACGGCCGCCGTCACCGGCGGTCTCCTTCGGCCGGCGCCCGGCGCGCAGCCACTGGGTGAGTTTGCCCCACAGGCCGGTCCGGCCGCCGAACTCCGCGCTCATCTATCCCCTCGCCTCGCCGTCGTGCGGAACAGCATGCCCTATGGTCCCATCTTCCCTCGCACCGGGGGGCCAGTGCCCACATCCGGGGCAGGAGCTATGAGACGGGTACCGGTGGGGCGAGCGAGGCATATGCCGCACCGAGATCGGTGTCATTGCCCGCCCTGACCCGATATGTCGCCCTACCGTATCGCCATGGTCACAACGATCGCGCTGACGGGCCTGGCCACCGCGGCTTCCGTGGCCGCTTTGACCCTCGCGGGACACGGCACCGCACCGATGCCGCTGGAGTGGGGCACCGCCCCGCTGACGGTGGCGGCACTCCCCCGGATCACGTACGTCGCACACCGGGGCGGCGCCCACGAGGTCCCCGAGAACAGCATGTCGGGGCTGATGACCGCCTACCGGCGCGGTACGGCGCAGGTGCTGGACTTCGACACGCGGCTCCTGCGCGACGGCACACCGGTGGTGTTCCACGACGAGTCCCTGAACCGCACCACCTACCTGGGCGGTGCGGTGCGCGGCCTGGACGCCCGGGAGTGGCAGGGCGTACGGCTGCGCCCGAGGGACGTGCTGCCCGGGAGCTGGCGGTCGGAGCGGCCGCCGACGGTCGCGGAGGTCCTGGACCGTTTCGGCGGGCGGATCGTGCTGATGCTGGAGGCGAAGGATCCGCGGAGCCTGGACCGGCTGGCCGGCCTGATCCGGGCCCGTGGCCTGACCCGCTCGGTCTTCGTGAACTCCAACGACCCCGGGGTGGCCCGGCGCGCCCATCGCCTCGGCCTGCTCACCCAGGTGTGGCGCTCGGCGCGGCAGCTGCGCACGGACCGTCCTGAGCGCTGGCGGTCGTACGTCGATCTGCTGGACGTGGACCACCGGGCGCGCGACGCGGACCTGGTGCGGGCCGTGAACTCGGGGATCCCGCGGGTGTGGGCGCACACGGTGATGACGGACGCGCAGCGGGACCGGGTGCTGGAGCTGGGGTGCACCGGGGTGATCACGGACGCGCCGGGGCGGCTGGCGCGCATCGCCGAGCGGAAGGCCTGGCAGGCCCGGGAGGCCCGGGACGACGCCCAGCGGGACGCCCGGAGGGCCCTTCAGCGGGGCGCGAGGCCGTGAAGGGCGTAGTCGACGAGGGTGTCGGTGTACTCGTAGGAGATCGGGCCGGTGTACTGGAGCCAGCGCTGGGCGAGCGGGGAGACCCAGAGTTCGAGGGCGATGCGCGGGTCGACGTCCGGGCGGACCTGGCCGGCCTCCTGCGCGGAGCGCACCCGGTCGGCGTACATCTGGAGCGACGGTTCGAGGAGCTTGGCCACGGCGATGCGGCCCAGCTGCTCGTCGACCACTCCCTCGGCGGCCAGGGCGCGTGACGGGCCGTCGAAGCGGGGGTCCCGGAGCTGGTCGACGGTGAGGCGCAGGACGGCCTTGAGGTCGGCGGCGAGGTCACCGGTGTCCGGGATGGCGAACTCGTACTCCGGGCCGGCGTCCCGGGCCGCCTGTTCGCTCAGGTCGAGGAAGGCCTCCAGCAGGACATCGGCCTTGGAGGACCACCACCGGTAGATCGTCTGCTTGCCGACACTGGCCCGGGCGGCGATGCCCTCGATGGTGGTCTTGGGGTAGCCGACCTCCGCGACCAGCGTGAGGGCGGCGTCGTAGATGGCGCGACGGGACTTCTCGCTGCGCCGGGTGGAGTCGGGGGCGGACTGGGCGGATTTCTGTGCGGGCATGGATCGAACTTATCAGGTTGACAAGACGGTGCGTCTCGCCGACAGTGGAGAACATGCGAACGAGACGAGACGTCTCGTCAAATCAGTTCCACTCACAAGAGGAGCCCCGAAATGACCCGAGGCGGAGCCGGAAACATGCTGGGTGTCGGCGGATCGCGCAAGAACCTCGGCCGTAGGGAGCTGCGCGGCGGCGGCCGGGGCGGCCGGATCGGCGGCGGTCTCGACCCGCAGGCCCAGAAACGCGAGCTGCTGCGCAAGCTTCAGGAGAAGCGACAGCAACAGCGGGAAGCGCAGGAGGGCGGTACGACCGACCGGTCGTCGTGAGCCTCCCCCGCCCGGGGGAGACCGTCCCCTCGCGCGCGGGATCCTCCCGGGTCGTCCGGCGGATGTACTGAACCGGTCGCGGGACACCGCGACCGAACGGCGACCGACGGACACCCGGGAGGAAACACGATGGACGTGTGGACGAGACGACGGCTGCTCACCTCGGCGGTCTCGGCGGTCTCGGCGGCGGGCCTCGCCGCCACGGCGGCCGCACCCGCGCGGGCGACGGCCGGAAGGCCCCGGCCGTGGGACGCCGACATCGCGGACACCCTGCGGTCGCTGCCCGGGCTGCGGCTGATCGAGGAGCGGCAGGACGCCGAGCCGGGGTACCGCCACTTCGTCCTGGGCCTGCGCCAGCCGGTGGACCACACCGACCCCGCGGCCGGCACCTTCGAGCAGCGCCTCACCCTGCTCCACACCGCCGCCGACCGCCCCACGGTGCTGTTCAGCACCGGCTACCACGCGGTCCTCACTCCGCGGCTGACCGAACCGGCGACACTGCTGGGTGCCAACCAACTCCAGGTGGAACACCGCTACTTCGGCGTCTCACGCCCGGCGGACCCCGGCTACACCCACCTCACCATCCGCCAGGCCGCCGACGACCATCACCGTGTCGTCCGTCTGTTCCGCCGGGTCTACCCCGGCGCATGGCTCTCCACCGGCGGCAGCAAGGGCGGTATGGCGAGCGTCTACCACCGCCGCTTCCACCCCGGTGACGTGGACGGCACAGTGGTCTACTCGGCCCCGAACAACGTCGACGACCGCGAGGACTCCGCCTGTCTGCGCTTCCTGGAGACGGTCGGCACCGCGCCCGCACGCGACGCCGTCAAGGCCGCCCAGCGCCGGATGCTGGAGCACCGGGCCGAGCTGGTCGCCCGCTACGAGGCCTGGGCCTCCACCACCGGCGACACGTTCCGGATCATCGGCAGCGCGGACCAGGCGTTCGAAATCGCCGTGCTGCGGGTGCTGTTCATGTTCTGGCAGCGCGCGACTCCGGCCGACACCGCCGGGATCCCGGGCCCGGAGGCGACGACCGACGAGCTGTACGCGTGGCTGGACAACTGGGCGGGGCTGTCCCTGTACGCCGACACCGCGGCCGGGCGGTACATCCCGTACTGGTACCAGATCGGCACGCAGCTGGGGTACGGCGACGTCCCCACCGCCCACGTGGCTGACCTGCTGCGCCACCCGGACGGCATCGCGGCGCGCAACTTCGTCCCCCGGGACGTCCCCATGGTGTTCGACACGGCCGCCATGCCGGACATCGACCGCTGGGTCCGCCGCCGCGGCAGCCGGCTGCTGTTCGTCAACGGCGCCCAGGACCCGGCCGTGGCCGAGCACTTCCGGCCCGGGGGTGCCGACTCACGGCTCCTGTGGGTGCCGGGCGGCAATCACAGCGTCGACATCGCGAACCTGTCCCCCGCCGACCGGGCGTCGGCGGAGGCGGCGTTGTTCCGCTGGGCCGGTCCGGCAGGAGGCCGGTGATCAGAGGGCGGGCGGCCAGGCGTCGCCCCAGTCGGCGTCGCGGGCGGCCTTGTACAGGTCGCCGTGGCGCTTGGTCACGGTCGTGCGGTTCAGGGCCGGGTCCGTCTCGCAGAGGTCGAGGAGGACCTGGCCCTTGCGGATCTGGGGCTTGCGTACGACGCGTGCGGGGGCCGGTTCGACCGGGAAGCGGGCGGCCGCGACGTAGCTGAACTTCTCGTCCTCGTAGGGGAGGGAGCCGCCCTTGACCTGCCGGTGCAGGGAGGAACGGCTGACCCGGGCGGAGAAGTGGCACCAGTCCGTGCCCGGGGCGATGGGGCAGGCCGCGCTGTGCGGGCAGGGGGCGGCGACGCGGAAGCCGGCGGCGATCAGCCGGTCGCGGGCCTCGATGACACGGGCGTAGCCGTCGGGGGTGCCGGGTTCGACGATCACGACGGCCTGGGCGGCGGCCGCGGCGGCGTCGACGAGGGCGGCGCGGTCGGGGGCGGTCAGCTCGTTGAGGACGTAGGAGACCGTGACGAGATCAGTGCTCTCGAGGGTGAGGGCCGCTCCGATCCGGGAGCGCTGCCACCGTACGTCCCGCAGGGCCGGGCTGGCCGCGGCGATCTCCCGGCCCAGGGCCAGCGCGGGCTCGGCCCAGTCGAGCACGGTGACGGGCCGCTGCCCCTCCCAGGTCGAGGCCACGGCCCAGGCCGCGGCGCCGGTACCTCCGCCGACGTCCAGATGGCCCTCTGGCACCCACCCGGGCACGGCATCCGCGAACGCCTCCAGCGCCGACCGCACCGCCTCGAAGGTCGCGGGCATCCGATAGGCCGCGTAAGCGGCGACATCGGCCCGGTCCCGGAGGATGGGAGCGTCGGTGGGCGTGGCCCCGCGATAACTGGCGATCAGCCGCTCGACCGCCCGTGAGGCCTGCCGGGCCGGCAGCCCGTCGAGCAGACCGGCGAGAGCGGTTCGGAGAATTTCGGCGGCCGGGGCTGCGGGGGCGTTCACCCGGCGATTCTACGAGGGGCCCGAGCGGGCGGCAGAGAGCGGTGCTCTCAGATCCCCCGCACCGCTCGTGCCACCCGGGTCCCCGCCGCCGCCCTCGGTGCGCTGTCCGGGCGGCGCCGGCGCGGATGGACCGCGTTCGTCAGGAGGATCAGGAACGTGTCCGTCGCCGGGTCGAGGACGAGGGACGTGCCGGTGAAGCCCGTGTGGCCGGCCGCGCCGCGGCCGGCCAGGTCGCCCATGAACCACGGCTGGTCCAGGGAGAAGCCGAGGCCGGGCGGGGTGAAGAGGAGGTCGACGAAGTCGGGGCCGAGTATCCGGGCGGGGCCGTGGGAGCCGCCGGCCAGGAGGGTGCGGCAGAACACCGCGAGGTCCCGGCCCGTGGAGAACAGGCCCGCGTGGCCCGCCACACCGCCCAGCGCCCAGGCGTTCTCGTCGTGGACCTCGCCCCGCAGCATGCCCCGGTCCGCCTTGGCCCACGGCCGCCGCTGGTCCTCCGTGGCCGCCGCCCCGGGGCACGGCCCGAACTCCGTCGCCGTCATGCCCAGCGGCCGGGTGATGCCGTCGCGGACGAGGACGTCGAGGGTGCGGCCGGTGACGCGTTCCAGGACGTACTGGAGGAGGATCATGTTCAGGTCGGAGTAGCAGTACGTGCCGGGCACGCCGACCGGCGGCTCCGCCTGGAGCATCGCCAGCCGGTGCGCGGCGTCGGCGCAGTCGTACAGCGGGAGTTCGGGCCGCAGCCCGGAGGTGTGGGTGAGCAGCTGCCGTACGGTGAGGCCGTGCCGGGCCGCCGCCGTGAAGTCGGGCAGATACGCGCCCACCTTCGCGTCGATGCCCAGCGTGCCGCGCTCGATCTGCTGCACGGCGGCCACGGACGTGAACAGTTTCGTCAGGGACGCCAGGTCGAAGGGTGTGCCGACGGTCATCGGGACCCGGTCCTCGGCGGGCAGCTCCACACCGGCGTCGGCGTCCTCGTCGTAGGCCGCGTACCGCACGGCCCAGCCCGCCGCCTCCTCCACCGCGATCACGGGGCCGCGCCCGACGACCAGGACCGCGCCCGGTGCCCAGGGGCGCTGCCCGGTGGTGAGGACGTGGACCTCCCGGACGAGCTGACGCAGCTCCGCGGGGTCGAGTCCGGCCCGTTCCGGCGTGCCGTCGCGCAGTCTCGGTGCGCTCAGCTCTCTTCTCCCTCCACGCTCACGCGCGTGCTCTCCGTCTTCGAGGCCTTCCAGGGTCGGCACATTCCCACGAAGCAGGCCACTGCCACCAGTGCGGCGGCCAGTTGGACGACGGCCATCGGGACGGCGGTGTCCTCGCCGGCGACGCCGACGAGCGGGGAGGCGATGGCGCCGATGAGGAACGACGACGTGCCGAGCAGGGCGGACGCGGAGCCCGCGTTGTGCTTGGTGCGCATCAGGGCGAGGGCCTGGGTGTTGGGCAGGGTGATGCCCATCGCGGACATCAGCACGAACAGCGCGGCGGCGACGGGCGCGAGACCGACCTCGCCGAACACGCCCGTGGACATCAGCAGCAGCGCGGTCGCGGCGGTGATGACGATCGTCAGGCCGATGCCCAGCACCCGGTCCAGGCTGACCCGGCCGACCAGGATCTTGCCGTTGATCTGGCCGACGAGGACCAGCCCGACGGAGTTGACGCCGAACAGCAGGCTGAACGTCTGCGGGGAGGCGCCGTAGATCTCCTGGATGACGAACGGGGACGCCGAGATGTAGGCGAAGAGCGAGGCGAAGGCGAAGCCGCCGGTGAGGGTGTAGCCGGCGAAGGCCCGGTCGGCGAGCAGGCCGCGCATCGCGCGCAGGGCCTCGCCGACGCCGCCGCTGTGGCGCTCGGCGGGCGGCAGGGTCTCGGGCAGCTTCGTCCAGACCAGGACGCCGATCGCGATGCCGATGCCGGTGAGGACGACGAACACGCCCCGCCAGTCCGTCACGCGCAGGACCTGTCCGCCGATCAGCGGCGCCACGATCGGGGCGACCCCGGAGATCAGCATCAGGGTGGAGAAGAAGCGGGCCATGGCCATGCCGTCGTAGAGGTCGCGGACGACGGCCCGGGCGATGACGATCGCGGCGGCGCCCGCGAGGCCCTGGGCCAGCCGGAAGGCGACCAGGAGTTCGACGGTGGGGGCGAGGGCGCACAGGACGGTGGCGACGACGAAGACCGCGAGACCGGCGAGCAGCGGGCGGCGGCGGCCCCAGCGGTCGCTCATCGGCCCGACGACGAGCTGGCCGAGCGCCATGCCGGCCAGGCAGGCGGTGAGCGTGAGCTGGACGGTCGCGGCCGGGGCGTGCAGGGAGCGGGTGACCTCCGGCAGCGACGGGAGGTACATGTCCATCGCCAGCGGCGGTACGGCCGTCAGGCTGCCGAGGAGAAAGGTGACGAGGAGCCCGGTGCGGCGGTGCGACGCGAGGTCGGGGCGCTCCGTGCCTGCTGCGGCCCCCTGTGCGGTGTTCGATATGGACGCCCCACCCTCGGGCATGAGTCCCTCCCTGTTCGATTCGATCGCCCCCTATGCTCTCAGCTCGTACGGACTGCTCGGGGTCACAAGGTGAAGGCGGGGCGGTAATGACGGCTGACACGGTGCGGTGGGGGATCCTGGCGACCGGCGGGATCGCGGCCGCGTTCACGGCGGATCTGTTCGACCTGCCGGACGCGGAGGTCGTGGCGGTGGCCTCGCGGTCCGAGGAGTCGGCGAAGGCGTTCGCGGAGCGGTTCGGGATACCCCGGGCGTACGGCGACTGGAACGCGCTGGCACGGGACGAGGACATCGATGTCGTCTACGTCGCCACGCCGCACACCGCGCACCGGACCGCCGCCGGTCTGTGCCTTGCGGCCGGGCGGAACGTGCTGTGCGAGAAGCCGTTCACGCTGAACGTCGGCGAGGCGGCGGAACTCGTCGCACTGGCGCGGGAACACGGGCGCTTCCTGATGGAGGCGATGTGGATGTACTGCAATCCGCTGGTGCGGCGGCTGAAGTCGCTGGTGGACGACGACGCCATCGGCGAAGTGCGCAGTGTGCAGGCCGATTTCGGGCTGGCCGGCCCCTTCCCGCCCTCGCACCGGCTGCGGAACCCGGAGCTGGGCGGGGGTGCGCTGCTCGATCTCGGCGTGTATCCGGTGTCGTTCGCGCAGCTGCTGCTCGGGGAGCCGTCGGACATCGCCGCGCGAGCGGTGCTCTCCGAGGAGGGCGTCGATCTCCAGACGGGAGCCCTGCTCTCCTGGGAGAGCGGCGCTCTCGGGTCGGTGCACTGCTCCATCGTCGGCGGTACGGCGACCTCCGCCTCGGTCACCGGCTCGCGGGGCCGGATCGACATCCCTGGCGGCTTCTTCTTCCCGGACCGATTCGTGCTGCACCGGGACGGCCGTGACGCCGAGGAGTTCACGGCCGACCCGGCGGACGGGCCGCGCAACAGCCTGCGCCACGAGGCCACCGAGGTGATGCGCGCCGTACGCGCCGGCGAGACCGAGTCGCCGCTCGTCCCGCTCGACGGCACGCTCGCGGTGATGCGGACGCTCGACGCGATCCGGGAACGCGTCGGCGTCCGCTACCCGGGTGAGACGGGCGAGTACCCCGGCGGGGCGGGCGAGCCGCGCCTCACGCCGGCTTGAGCCCCTGCTCCCCCACCTCGGTCACGAAGGACGCGGCCGTCGTGACGGGCGCCCCCTGCGTGGTCACATAGGGCACGGTCTTGAAGTCGGCCCGCGCCGACTCCTGCCCCAGCGCGACCGTCACATAGCCGCGCCGCCCGTTGAAGAACTTCAGATGCGGGTTGGCGCCCATGTAGGTGCCCCAGGTCGGGGGCTTGTCGGCGCCGTCCCCGCCGCTGGAGATCGAGGTCGCCACGATCTCCGTACCGAGCGTGGCCGAGGACTGGTCGGCGAAGTCGTCCTTGATGTCGAAGGCGTACGCCGAGTGGACGTCGCCGCTGAGCACCATCAGGTTCTCCACGCCGGCGGCCTTCGCCCCGTCGAGGACGCGCCGGCGTGAGGCGCTGTAGCCGTCCCAGGCGTCCATCGACACCCGTGACGGGGTGGTCGCGTCCATGTGCCGCCGGGCGAACATGACCTGCTGCGGTACGACGTTCCACAGCGCCCGTGAGGAGCGCCAGCCGTCGAGCAGCCACCGTTCCTGCGTGGCGCCGGTCATGGTGCGCGCCGGGTCGTCGGACTCGGGTCCTGGGACGTGCGCCTTGTCGCCGTAGGCCTGGTCGGAGCGGTACTGGCGGGTGTCCAGGACGTCGAACTGGGCGAGGCGGCCCCAGCGCAGCCGACGGTAGAGCTGCATGTCCGGTCCGGCCGGGCGCTGCGGGCGGCGCAGCGGCTGGTTCTCCCAGTACGCGCGGTAGGCGGCGGCGCGGCGCAGCAGGAACTCCTCCGGCGGGACGTCGTTCTCGGGGATCTCGTCGGCGTAGTTGTTCTCGGTCTCGTGGTCGTCCCAGGTGACGACGAAGGGGTGCGCGGCGTGTGCGGCGCTGAGGTCGGGGTCGGACTTGTAGAGGGCGTACCGCAGCCGGTAGTCCTCCAGGGTCAGCGTCTCGCGGTTGAACAGGTCGGGCAGCGTGCGGTCGGTGTAGTTGCGCCGGCCGCCGACGGAGTTGACGGCGTACTCGTAGAGGTAGTCGCCGAGGTGGAAGACGAGGTCGACGTCGTCGTCGGCGAGATGGGCGTACGGCGTGTAGTAGCCGTCGGTGTAGGCCTGGCAGGAGACGGCGGCGAGGGTGAGTCCCAAGACGCGGCTGCCGGGGTCCGGGGCGGTGCGGGTGCGGCCGGCCGGGCTGACCCAACGGCCGACGCGGAAGCGGTAGTAGTAGCCGCGGCCGGCCTCAAGGCCGCTCGCCTCGACGTGGACGGTGTGGTGGAACTCGGGGTGCGCGGTGACGGTGCCGCGCCGGGCGACGCGGCGGAACCGCTCGTCGTGGGCCAGCTCCCACTGGACGGTGACGCGCTCGGCGGGCAGTCCGCTGTCGGCCCGGAACGGGGCGGGCGCGAGGCGGGTCCACAGGATCACGGAGCCGGGCAGCGGGTCGCCGGAGCCGACGCCCAGCGTGAACGGGTTCTCGGTGATCCGCGCGGCGTCGAGTTCGGCGGCGGCCGCGACTCCGGCCGAGGGCAGATTGGTCGCGAAGGCCAGCGCGGCGGCGGCCCCGGTGGTGGTGAGGAAGCCGCGGCGACCGATGTGCCGGGCGGCCGCGCGGAGTTCGGGGGCGTGCTGGGACGGGCGTGCTGCGGGTGTCATCCGGTCCTCCCCTTGCGAATGGCTGCAAGGGGCATTGGAGTGGCCGGGGTCGACACCCGGTCGACGTGTACACCGCACCCACGTGACGGACGGATGAGTTCCGGATGGCGGGGCCTCCCGTACGCTGCGGGCCCATGAATGCCAAGGAAAATGCAGTCGCGGTGGTGACCGGGGCGGGTTCCGGTATCGGCCGGGCGGTCGCCGTGGAACTGCTCCGCGCGGGCTGGTCGGTGGCGCTGGCGGGCCGGCGCGTCGAGACACTGGAGGAGACGGCGGCCCTGGCGCCCGGGGGCGCGGCTCTCGCCGTACGGACGGACGTCTCACGGCCCGAGGACGTGTCCGCCCTCTTCACCGGCACCGTCGGGCGCTTCGGGCGGGTCGACCTGCTGTTCAACAACGCGGGCACGTTCGGGCCCGGCGGCGTGCCGGTCGAGGAGCTGCCCTACGACGCGTGGCGGCACGTGGTGGACACCAACCTCAACGGGGCGTTCCTGTGCGCGCAGGCGGCGTACCGGCAGATGAAGGAGCAGGACCCGCGGGGCGGGCGGATCATCAACAACGGGTCCATCTCGGCGCACACGCCCCGGCCGCACTCGGTGGCCTACACGGCGACGAAACACGCGCTGACCGGCCTGACGAAGGCGCTGTCGCTGGACGGGCGGCCGTACGGGATCGCGGTGGGGCAGATCGACATCGGCAACGCGGCGACCGACATGACGTCCCGTATGCAGACGGGAGCGCTGCAGGCGAACGGTGAGGTGGCACCGGAGCCGGTGATGGACGTGGCCGATGTGGCCCGCACGGTGCGGCACATGGCGGAGCTGCCGCTGGAGGCGAACGTGCAGTTCGCGACCGTGCTCGCTACGGCGATGCCGTACATCGGGCGCGGCTGAGCACCGGCCGCGCGGTCGTCAACTCGTCAACCTGCACAACCGGAATAACAACGTCCGCACTATTGCGGCCGGTCGGGCGCTTATGCTCAACTCTCCTACACCAAAGCTTCACACTTGGAGCATAGAGCTTCCGTCGACCACATCCAGGGGGGAGGCGGCAGTCGTTCCACGGCACCGGGTGGGGGTGGACCCCGCGTGGGACCGCGGGGTACGCACCGGTACGTGGAACGACTGCCGCACAACGTGCGGCGCGAGGAACGGGGCGGTGTCCCTCAGGCCTGTCCGGTCTCGAAGCGGGAGATCCTGCCGTCGTCGTCGACCGTGAAGCTCCAGCGGGTGCGCATCTCGCCCCAGGTGTCGTTGTTGTAGTGGGCGATGAGGGAACGGCCGTCGTTGGACTCGCTGTCGACCTGCATATGGCCGTGCGAGAAGAAGATCTCCCGGTCCACCCAGTCGGTCAGGTCGCGGTCGGAGCCGTCGTCCGCCATGGTCGCGCCCGGCGCGAGGAGCTCCATGAAGCCCTCGCGGTCGTGGTTGTTCACGGCGGTCACGAAGGCGCGGACGGCCGGGTCACTGAGGCGCGTGGTCTGAATCGTCATACCGGTCAGCCTCGTGCCGGCCGGTGGACCACGCCACCCGTGCCACCCGAACGGCGTCCGTGGCGGCTCCGCCGGGTGTCACGGGAGGTCGGGGGTGCGACGGTGGGAAGACGACGAGATTGCTCCGCTGTTCCTGCTGTCTGCTCCGGGAGACGACGTGAGGCGTTACGACCGACGTGATCTGGGCCTGCTGCTGCTCCGGCTGGGGACGGGCGGTGTGCTGGCCGCCCACGGCACGCAGAAGCTGTTCGGCTGGTTCGGCGGGGGCGGCATCGAGGGCACCGGGCAGTTCATGGAGTCCGTCGGCTACGTCCCGGGCAAGGTGAGCGCGACGGCCGCCGGCCTCGCGGAGACCGGCGGCGGCACACTGCTGGCCCTGGGCCTGGCCACTCCGGCGGCCGGTGCCGCGGCGGCCGGCGCGATGGCGGGGGCGGCCGCGGTGCACACGCCGAACGGGTTCTTCAACCAGGGCGGCGGCTACGAGTACGCGGCGACGCTGGGCCTGACGGCCGCCGGCCTGGCCGTCACCGGCCCGGGGCGGCTCTCCCTGGACCATCTGCTCGGGCACGCGGTGAACCGGGGCTGGATGATTCCGGCGGCGTTCGCCACGGCGGCGGCCGGGACCGTGCTGGTCGTGGGGGCGCGCACCAGCCGGCTGCGGAAGGCGAGGGAGGGCGAGCAGGACCCGCTGTTCGACGAGGAGTACCTGGAGTAGGGCCGCGGGCCGGGCGTTGTCAGACCCTCGTGGCAGGCTGCCGCCCCATGAACGATCAGACATCGCCCGGACCCGATCTGTGGGCCACCATCGACACCCTGTGGGAGTGGCTCGACACCAACGGCCCCGTCGAGGGCCGCGAGGGCCTTCTCCTGCGCATTCTGAAGCTGTCGGAGGAGGTCGGGGAGGTCGCCGAGGCGGTGATCGGCGCGACCGGCCAGAACCCGCGCAAGGGCATGACCCACGGCTGGGACGACGTCCGGTCGGAACTGTGCGACGTGGTGATCACGGCGCTGGTGGCCCTGCGGACCCTGTCGCCGGACGCGCGCGAGGTGTTCGCCCGGCATCTGGAGCGGGTGGCGGAGCGGTCGCGGGCCTCGCCGGGCTGATCACCCGATACTCGACAACACCCCGCCCCCGCCGCTTCGTCGGGCTACGCTGCGAATGAATATGCCGAGCGGCCGAATCCTGGCCCTGCCGGGTTGAGGAGTTGGGTGACGGGGGTGGACTTACGGTTCCGGTCCCTGGTGGTCGCGCACGCCGTGTCGGCCTACGGGACCTATCTGAATCTGATCGCGCTCAGCCTGTTCTCGTACGAGGTCACCGGTAGCGCCCTGGGCGTGGGCGCGGTGATGGCGGTGCGGCTGCTGGCCGGGGTCACGGCCGGTCTCACCGCCGGGGTCGTGACCGCCGGGCTCACCCGCCGGACCGTCATGGTGGCCACGGACCTCGCCCAGACCCTCGCCATGGTGCTGCTCGCCCTCTGGGCGTCGCGCACGCCGCTGTGGGTGCTGCTCGCGGCGGTGGTCGTGCTGGGCGCGGGGAACACGTACTTCAACGTCGCCCTGCGCAGCGCGGTTCCGGTCATGGTCGGGCAGCACGACCGCGCCCGGGCGAACGGGGTGCTGGTCACGGCCCGGTCCGTTGCCACGGTGCTGGGCTTCGCGTCGGCCGCGCCGGTCATCTCCCTCGGCGGCTTCGGCGTCGCGTTCGGGGTCAACGCGGCGAGCTTCGCGGTGTCCGCGGGCGCGGTGCTGCTGCTCCGGCCGCGTACGGACAGCGACGGCGAGAGCGACACCGGCGGCGACGCGGGCGCCACGGAAGACGGTCGGGCCACGGAAGACGGCCGGGCCGGGTCCTCGCTGAAGCGTGAGGGGTGGCTGCGACGCCGAATCGCGGGCCTCGCGGGCCCGTTGCTCGGCCTGATCGCGCTGCGAGGGCTCGACGCGCTGTCGTCCGCGTCGCACAACGTCGCCCTGCCCCTGGCGGCGCACGCGGCCGAGCCGTCCGACCCGGCCGTGTTCATGGCCCGGTTCTGGGCGGCGTGGGCGGTGGGCACCCTGCTCGCCCACCAGGTCCTCAAGCGCCGGTCGCACGGGACGTCCTGGGGCGAGCGCGCGTTCGCCGTCGGCACCTGCGCGATGTCGCTGTGCTTCGTGGCCGCGTTCACCGGACTGCCCTCCCCGGCCCTGATCGCGGCGGCCGTGGCGGCCGGGTTCGCGGACGGCTGGACCGAGATCGTCTACACCTCGCGCCTCCAGGCGGCCCCCGACCGGCAGCGCGGCCGGCTGTTCGGACTGTCCGCCACCGCCGAGCAGTCCGGGTTCGCGCTCGGCACGATCGCCGCCGCGGCCGCGCTCGAGGGCCTGCCCGCGCTCGCCGTCGTGGGTGTCTTCCACGGGGCCGCGGCGTGCGGGGCGCTGACTCTGCTGCTGCTCACCGTCCGGCGGCGCGACGCGCGTAGAGACCAGGACCACTCAGACCGATCGTCCATCAGCGGGGAAAAGGAAGAGGACACGCATGGAACGTCTAAGGGGGCACGCCCTCTGCCGGGGCCCTGAGCCCGAGCGCACCGAGGCCGATCCGGTCGACGCCGTGCGGGCGCTGCTGAGCGCCGCCCGTTCCGCTTCCGGCGGAGCCGTCGTCACCGTCGCCGCCGACGGCACCACGATCTCGCGGTCGTATCCCGAACTGCTGGACGCGGCCCGCCGTATGCTCGCCGGCCTGCGGACCCATGGGCTGCGCCGCGGCGACACGGTGGTGCTGTGCGGGCTGCCCCTGGCCGAGTTCTTCCCCGCCTTCTGGGCCTGTGTGCTGGGCGGTGCCCTGCCGGTGGCCATCGCCGAGCATCCCGCGCCGGGCTCCCCGGCCTTCGAACGTCTGCGGCAGGCCTGCGCGTTACTCGACCGGCCGCTGGTCCTGACCGACGCGCCCGGCGCCGCGGCGCTCGCCCACGCCACGCCCGCACCGCGCGTCGTCCTCGCCGGGGACTGCCTGAACGCGCCGGCCGGGGACACCGACGACGACCACGTCACGCCGGACCCGTCCGACACCGCCCTGCTGATGCTGTCCTCGGGCAGCACCGGCGCACCGAAGGCGGCGCGGTTGACCCACGCCGGGCTCGCCGACTTCGCCGCGAGCAGCCGGCGGATCCTCGACGTCCGCCCGGACGACACGATGGTGAACTGGCTGCCGGTCGACCACAGCGGCGCCTTTCTGCTCTACCACCTGCTCGCGGTCTTCACCGGCTGCACCAACGTCCACGCGCCCACCGAGCAGGTGCTCACCGACCCGCTGCGCTGGCTCGACCTGCTCCACGAACACCGGGCGCGGCACAGCTGGGCGCCCACCTTCGCCTACCGGCTGGTCGCGGACGCGCTCGCCGAGCGGCCCGACGGCCACTGGGACCTGGGCGGCCTCAAGTCCCTGCTGTGCGGGGGCGAGCGGGTCGTGCTGCCGGTGCTGCGCCGCTTCCTCGACGCGACGGCCCCGTACGGGGTGCGCGAGGAGCACATCGCGCCGGCCTGGGGCATGGCCGAGACGGTCACGGCCGTCACCTACGGCCGGCTCGACCGGCCCGGGACCGTGCACCGCCTGCTCAAGAGCAGCCTGGGCGGCGACCTGGTCCCGGCCGGTGCGGACACCCCGGACGCCGACTGCGTCACCTTCGTCGCGTCCGGCTCGCCCGCGCACGGCGTCACCCTGCGCGTCGTCGACGACCAGGGCGACCTCGCCCCGCCGGGCCGGATCGGGCGGCTCCAGGTCCACTCCGCCGCGCGGCTCACCCCCGGCTACGTCGACAACCCCGAGGCGGACGCCGCGGCCTACCCCGCCGGGCGGGACTGGCTGGACACGGGCGATCTGGCCTTCCTCGACAGCGGCCAGGTCGTCATCACGGGCCGGCGCAAGGACCTGATCATCCTCAACGGCCACAACGTGTACTCCCACGAGGTGGAGGAGACCGCCACCGCCGTCGACGGCGTCCGGCAGGGCGAGATCGCCGCCTGCGGCATCCCGCATCCGGAGCGGGGCACGGAGGAACTCGCCGTGTTCTTCGTCAGCCGCGGCGCCCCCGAGGACCAGCGGATCACCGCGGAGCTGAAGAAGGCGCTGTTCACCCGCCTCGGACTCACCGCCGCGTACGTCCTGCCCGTACCGGCGGACGAGTTCCCGCGCACCCCGGCGGGCAAGGTGCGCCGCGCCGAACTCCAGAGCAGGCTGATCGACGGCGGCTTCGGCGGCACGGCCCCGGCTGCCCCGACGGACGCGGACACCGTGACCCGGGCCGTCCGGCCGGACGCGGACACCGTGACCCGGGCCGTCCGGGAGGAACTGGCCGCCGTGCTGGGCGGCCCGGTCGACGCGGACGTGCCGTTCTACGAACTCGGCCTGACCTCCGTACTGCTGGTGCGCCTGCGGAACCGGCTGGCGGAACGTCTCGGCATACCGATCGCGCAGACCGCGTTCTTCGAGCATCCGACGGTCACGGCACTCGCCGCGCATCTCGCGAGCGGGCCGGTGACGGCGGCCGGGCCCGAGGCGGTCACCAACGAGGTCACCTCCCCCGAGCGACGCATCGCCGTCATCGGACTGGCTCTGCGCTTCCCCGGCGCGCATTCGGCGGAGGGGTTCTGGGCCAACTTGCGAGACGGCGTGGACAGCGTCCGGGTGTTCGACGCGCCGCAGCCCATGACATCCGGCCACGTGCCCGTCGCCGGGGTCCTCGACGGCGTCGAGGAGTTCGACCCGGACTTCTTCGGGTTGAGCCCGAAGGAGGCCGGGCTCACGCATCCCGCGCACCGGCTGTTCCTGGAGTGCTGCCACCAGGCCCTGGAGGAAGGCGGCCACGCGGCGACCGCGCCGGGCGTCAGGGTCGGGGTGTTCGCCGGGTCGGGCATGAACCTCTACGGCCATCAGCAGCCGTCCGTCACCGGCTCGCCGTACGACCCGTCCGACCCGGCCGCCGGAATGCAGACGGCCATCGGGCAGGAGCCGGACTTCCTCGCCACCCGGGTCGCCTACCGGCTCGGTCTCACCGGCCCGGCGATCGGTGTGCAGACGGCCTGTTCCACGTCGCTGGTCGCCGTGCACCTGGCGGTCCAGGCGCTGCTGACCGGCGAGACGGACCTGGCACTGGCGGGCGCGGCGGCCGTGCATCTGCCCCAGGAGACCGGCTATCACAGCCACCCCGGCTCCATCCTGTCCCCCACCGGGCGGTGCCGCGCCTTCGACGCGGAGGCCGACGGCACGGTCGGCGGCAACGGCGTGGCCGCCGTCCTGCTCAAGCGCCTCGACCGGGCGCTGGCCGACGGCGACACCGTGCACGCGGTGATCCTGGGCTCCGCGGTCAACAACGACGGCGCCGCCAAGGTCGGCTTCAGCGCCCCCGGCGTCGAGGGACAGGCCGATGTCGTACGGCAGGCCCTGCGCAGGGCCGACGTACCCGCCGAGACGATCTCGTACGTGGAGGCGCACGGCACGGGAACGCGGCTGGGCGACCCGGTGGAACTCACCGCGCTGGCCCGGGTGCTGGGCGAGAACGCGAGGCGATCGGGCCGTCCCGGCGGTTGTGTCGTCGGCTCGGTGAAACCGAACATCGGGCACCTCGACAGCTGTGCCGGAATGGCCGGGCTCATCAAAACGGTCCTGATGCTCAGCCACCGCACCCTGGTGCCGACACCGCATCTGAACCAGCCCAACCCGGAACTCCCCCTGGCGGACGGCACCTTGACGCTGGCCACGGAGCTGCGGCCCTGGACGGTGCCGGACGGCGTGCCCCGCCGCGCCGGGGTCAGCGCGCTCGGCGTCGGCGGCACCAACGCCCATGTGGTGCTGGAGGAGGCCCCGCCCGCTCGCCCCCGACCCGCTCTCGATTTTCCCGTGCTGGTCCCCGTGTCGGCCCGCGACACCGAGGCCCTCGCCGAACTCACGGCCGGGCTCCGCGACCGGCTGCTGGCCCGGCCGGACCTCCCGGCCGCCGATGTGGCCGCCACCCTGGCGCTCGGCCGGCCGCAGCGCGCGGCACGCACCGCCGTGGTCGGCCGCACGGCCGGCGAACTCGCCCGCGCGCTGGAGGAGGACGACCGCTCCGAGGCCTCCGAGGTCTCCGCTCCCGGCCCGGTCGCCTTCGCCTTCCCTGGCCAGGGCAGCGCCCGCCGCGGCATGGCGAGCGGCCTGTACGCCACGCACCCGGCCGCACGGGGCACGCTCGACCGGTGCGAGAAGTTCTACGCCGGGGAGTTCGGCGGAAGTCTGCTGGAACCACTGCTGGCCGCCCCCGCGCTCGCCGATCCCACCGGTCTCGCCGGTCCCTCCACAGAAGACGACATCTGGCCCACCGAGACCGCGCAGGCCGCCCTCTTCGCCCATCAGGCGGCGCTGGCGGACGCCTGGCGGGCCGCCGGAATACGCCCCGGACTTCTGCTCGGCCACAGCGTCGGCGAGTACGCCGCGCTGTACGCGGCCGGCGCCCTGGCCCTGGAGGACGGGCTGCGGCTCACTGCCTGGCGCGGGCGCCTCATGCAGGCCCGCTGCCCGGCCGGGGGCATGCTCGCCGTCCGGACCGACCGGGCCACCGCCCAACGGGTCGCGGACGCCGCCGGTGCGGAACTCGCCGCCGTCAACGGCCCGCGCGCCCAGGTGCTCTCGGGCCCGCCGGGGGCCCTGAGGGAGGCGGCACGACTGCTCGACCTGGACGGCCTGCGGTGGCGTGCGCTGCCGGTCGACCGGGCGTTCCACTCCGCGGACATCGACAGCGCCCTGGACGAGTTCCGGACCCGTGCGCGCGAGGTGACGTACCGGCCGCTGCACATCCCCTTGGTGACCACGGCCGACGGCGAGCCGCGCCCGCCGGGCTGGACGGTCGACGTGGACTACCTCTGCCGGCAGGCCCGGCAGCCGGTCCGCTTCGACCTCGCCATGGACACCGCCGTCGAGCAGGGATTCCGGGACTTCGTGGAGATCGGCGCCGGGCGCACCCTCACCGGGCTCGGCCGGCACTGCGTTCCCGACAGCCGCTGGCTGAGCGGGCAGGGCGAAGGGGACGGGGCCGCCGAGCAGGCGCACGGTCTCCTGACGGCGCTCGGCTCGCTGTACCGCAGGGGTGCCGA
This sequence comes from Streptomyces sp. NPDC055506, assembly GCF_053643595.1. NCBI lineage: Bacteria > Bacillati > Actinomycetota > Actinomycetes > Kitasatosporales > Streptomycetaceae > Streptomyces > Streptomyces sp. NPDC055506. The sequence continues at coordinate 20,265 of NZ_JBSHKH010000006.1, forward strand.
CCTGGACTGGCGGGCGCTCCTCGGCGACGACGCCGGCCGGGTGCCGCTCCCCGGGCATCCCCTGCGGCGGAGCAGGGTGCCGTACCGAACGGAAACGCCGGTGGCGGCAGCTGAGCGGCCCGCACCTCACTCTGATGAAGTCGTGGATTTCATAAGGCAGTTGACGGCGGACAAGCTGGGCCGCTCGACCGCCGACGTCACCCCCGACAGTTCCTTCTTCGAGCTCGGCGCCGACTCGCTCTCCCTGATGAGCATGACGACCGAGCTGGAACAGCGGTACGGCGTCCGGGTCCCGGTCCGGGAGGTGTTCGACTCGGCCGACACACCGCGCAGGCTGGCAGAACGGGTCGCGCGGCTGCGAGGGGTCCCAGGCGAAAGCGACGCGCCGGTGGTGCGGGAGCCCGTGGTGCGGGAGCCGGTCGCGCAGGAGCCCGTGGTACGGGAGCCCGTGGCCGAGGACCCACCGCCGGCTCCCGCCGCTCCGCAGGAGGTCTCCCCCGACCTCCACGCCCTGTTCGGTCAGCAGCTACGCCTGGCGGAGCAACTCGTCGACCAGGTCGGCGACATGATCTCCCGCCAGCTGGACGTACTCGCGGCAGCGCCCGGCACCACGACGGCGCCCGCCCAGCCACCGGTACCCGTTGCCAAGCCCACTCCCGCCCCCGCCCCCTCCTCCTCAGAGACGTTCGACTTCAGCCTCTACTTCTTCGGCGACTACCCCGAGCACACCGACCACGACAAATACGGCCTGATCATGGCCGCCGCCGACTTCGCCGACCAGCACGGCTTCCACGCCCTGTGGTTCCCCGAGCGGCACTTCAACTCCTTCGGCGCGCTCTTCCCCAACCCCTCCGTCCTCGCCGCTGCCCTCGCCGCACGGACCAGCCGGGTCCGGCTGCACGCCGGTTCCGTGGTGCTGCCGCTGCACCATCCCGCCCGGGTCGCCGAGGAGTGGTCGGTCGTCGACAACATCTCCGGCGGCCGGACGGGCCTGTGCTTCGCGAGCGGCTGGCACGCCACCGACTTCGCGCTCGCCCCGGAGAACTTCGGCCGGCACCGCGAGGTGATGTACGAGCACCTGGCGGCCGTACGGGACCTGTGGTCGGGGCAGCCGCTGCGGACGACGGCGGGCGACGGCACACCGGTGGAGGTCCGCCTGCATCCGCGCCCCGTACAGGAACGGCCGCCGATGTACGTGGCCGTCGTCGGGAACCCGGACAGCTACCGCCGGGCGGCCGCCGAGGACCTCGGCGTGGTCACCAATCTGATGACGCAGACGGTGGAGCAACTGGCCGAGAACATCGCCCTGTACCGGCGCTGCCGTGCCGAGCACGGTCTGGACCCGGCGGCCGGGCGGGTCGTGGTGCTCGTGCACACATACCTGGAGGACGACGCGGAACGGGCGCGGGCCGAGGCGTACCGGCCGTTCCTGTCGTATCTGCGATCCTCCCTCTCCCTCTTCGACCAGGTCACCAACAGTCTCGGCTTCCAGGTGGATCTGGAGAACACCCCGGAGGAGGACGTGGAGTTCCTCCTGGGACGCGCCTACGAGCGCTACTGCGACTCCCGCGCGCTGATCGGCGACGAGCGGACGGCGGCGGAGACCGTAGGGCGGCTGCTGGCGGCCGGAGCGGACGAGATCGCCTGCTTCGTGGACTTCGGCGTACCCAGGGAGAAGGTGCTGGCGGCGCTGCCGGTGCTGGACCGGGTGAGACGGACAACGCCGCCCAGTACGGCGGCGCGGGCCCTGCCCGAGCCCCGCCGTACTACGTCCCGCACCCCCCTCACCCCGGCCCAGCGCCGTATCTGGTTCCTGGAGCAACTGCACCCGGGCACCGCCATGTACCACGAGCCCAAGGCGATCCGGCTGGACGGCCCCCTGGACGTACCGGCGCTGCGCTGGGCGCTGGACCGGGTGGCCGACCGGCACCCGGCGCTGCGCACGGTCTTCGGTGACACGGCCGGTGTCCCGTACCAGGAGATACGCGACCGTATGCCGCTCGACTGCCCGGTGGAGGACCACACGGGGTCGACGCCGGAGGAGGCCCTGCGGGCGACACTCGCGGCGGACCACGGACTCGACCTCGCCTCGGGCCCGCTGGTCACGGCCCGCCTGATCCGCCTGGCCCCGGACCGCCACCTGCTCTTCCTCATGGCGCACCACATCGTCTTCGACTCGTCGTCCACAGCCGTGCTGGCCCGCGATCTGGCCGCGTACTACCGGGCCCGGCGGGGCGGAGGTTCCGCACCGGGACCACTGTCCGAACCGCCGGCGTCCGCCGAACCGGACCCCGCGTCACTCGACTTCTGGCGGCAGCGCCTCGGCGGCGCACCGGAGCTGGCCCTGCCCACCGACCGGCCCCGTCCGCCGGTCAGGTCGGGAGCGGGCGCGAGCCTCACGCACGCCCTCGACGGGGAACTCGTAGGCGGTCTGCGGACATTCGCCGCCCGCCACCGCGCCACGCTCTTCATGACGCTGACCGGCGCGATCGGCGCGGTCCTCGGCCGGTTCAGCGGGCAGCGGGACGTGGTGATCGGCACCGCGGTCGCCGCGCGTCCCGCCGGCGCCGAGGACCATGTGGGCCTGTTCCTCGACACCGTGCCGCTGCGCCTGGACCTCACCGGCGACCCGGACTTCCCGGCCCTGCTGCACCGGGTCCGCGAGAGCAGCACCTCGGCGTACGAACACAGTGGCGTCCCCTTCGACGAGCTGGTGGGCGCGCTCAATCCGCGTCGCGACCCGGGCCGCAATCCGCTGTTCCAGGTGATGGTGGAGTACGAGAACGAGGGCGAGGCCCCCTTCGACCCGCCGAGTCTGACGGCCACCCTGCTCGACGTGCCGAGCGCCCGTGCCCCGTTCGACCTCAGCGTCTACCTCACCCATCACGCGGGCGGCGTCCGGTTCATGGTCGAGTACGACACGGCCCTGTTCGACGAGACCACGGTGCGCCGTTTCGTGGACTACGTCGAGCAGGTGCTGCGCCGCGCCCTGGCCACCCCCGACGCGCCGCTCCCCGAACTGACCGCCCTCACCGCCGCCGACCGCGAGTCCCTGGCCCGCTGGGAGCACCCGCCCGGCGTGGCCGACGCGGAGTCCCCAGGCACCCTGCACGGCCTGTTCGAGCGGCAGGCCCGCCGCACCCCGGAGGCCGTGGCGCTGATCAGCGGGGAAGAGCGGCTCTCCTACGCGGACCTGGACGCGGCGGCCGACCGCCTCGCCCGGCAGCTCCGCACCCGGGGAGCGGCACGCGGGGAACGGGTGGCGGTGCTCCTGCCGCGCGGCCCGCAGCTGATCACAGCGCTGCTCGCGGTGCTCAAGAGCGGGGCGGCGTACCTCCCCCTGGACCCGTCCCTCCCCACCCCCCGTCTCTCACTGCTGCTCGCCGACACCGCCCCCGTCCTCCTGCTCACCTCCGACGCCGCCCTCGCCGGGCACCCGGACCTGGCGACCGGGCTGCCCGTCCAGCGGGTGGAGCAGGTGGACGACACGCTCCCCACCGGGCCCGTACCGGAGGGAGCCCGCCCGGAGGATCCGGCGTACTGCATCCACACCTCGGGCTCGACCGGCCGGCCGAAGGGCGTCGTCGTACCCCATCGAGGCCCGGCGAACCTGGTCCAGGGGCAGCTGAGCCGCCACCCGGCGCTCCGCACCCTGCAGTGGACGTCACCGGCGTTCGACGTGAGCGTGCAGGAGATCTTCACGACCCTGGCCTCGGGGGCCGCGCTGGTCCTCGTCGACGACGCCGTACGGCACGACCCGGCGGCGGTGGCCGAGGCCGTGCGCCGTCACGAGGTGCAGCGGATGTTCATGCCCTGCACCCCGCTGAAGTACCTGATGGAGACCGCCCCCGAACTGCCGTCCCTGCGCGAGCTGTTCTCCGCCGGTGAGGCGCTCCAGCTCACGGCCGCGTTCCGCCGCTTCCTCGCCACGCACCCGCACTGCGCGCTGTACAACCAGTACGGCCCCACGGAGACGTCGGTCATCGTCACCTCGCACCGCGTCGACCCGGACGGCGGGGAATGGCCGCCGATCGGCACCCCGGTGCCGGGGGCACGCGTCCTGCTGCTGGACGGCGCGGGCCGGCAGGTACCGGTCGGGGCGGTCGGAGAGATCCATGTGGGCGGGACGCCGGTGGCGTACGGCTATCACGACCGCCCCGCCGAGACCGCCGCGGCCTTCCTCGACGACGGCACGGGCGGGGTGCTGTACCGCACGGGCGACCTGGGCCGTCTGCGGACGGACGGCACCCTGGACTACCTGGGCCGTGCGGACGACCAGGTCAAGATCCGCGGCTACCGGGTCGAACCCGGCGAGATCCAGGCGGCGTTGACGGCGCTGCCGGCCGTCCGGGACGCGGCGGTCCTCACCCGCCGCGACCGCCACAGCGACACGGAACTGGTCGCGTACGTGGTCCCCACCGACCCGGCAGCCGGCCTCCACCCCCTGCGCGCCGCACTCGCCGTCGACCTGCCCGACCACCTGGTGCCCCGCCGCTGGGTGCCACTGGACCGCCTCCCGGTGAACGCCTCGGGCAAGCTGGACCGCACGGCCCTGCCCGAGCCGGGCGACGGCTCCGGCGGGGACCCGGATGCCACGCCGGCCACGGCCCTGGAGAAAACATTGCACGACCTGTGGCGTGAGGAGCTGGACGCGGACCCGGTCCCGGTCACCACGTCGTTCTTCGAACTCGGCGGCCACTCCCTGAGCGCTATCAGGCTGCTGAACCGCATGCGGGACGAGGCCGGCGTCGACCTCACGATGGCCGACTTCTTCCTGGATCCGACCGTCCGGGGCATCGCCGCACGGGGCCGTGTCGTGGACACCGCGCCGATGCCGTCCACCCTGCGCCGGCTGTGGCGCCGCCACCACGCGCTCGCCGACCCGAGCGTCTACAACATCGCCCACCGCATGGACCTGCGCGGCGAGGTGGACCCCGACTCCCTGCACCGGGCCCTCACCGATCTGGTGGCCCGCCATCACGCCCTGCGCAGCCGCTCCGTCCCGCGGCAGGACGGGGAGTACGCGGTGGAGATCCTGGCGGAGATCCCGGTACCGCTGCCGATCACCGACCTCAGGGGTGCGCCGGCGGACGCGGTGGACCGCTGGTGCGACGAGCAGGTGTCCACTCCCTTCGCGATGGACCAGGCCCCGCTGCACCGCTTCCGCCTGGCGCGGGTCGCCCCGGACCACTGGATCCTGGTGACGGTCTTCCACCACGCGGTCTGCGACGGCTGGTCCCTGGGCATCATCCGGGGCGACCTGGAGGAGCTGTACAACGCCCGACGAGCGGGAAGGCATCCTCAACTACCCGGCGATACTAGCCAGTTCACGGACTTCGCCCGATCGGAACACGCACTGCCGGACGACCGCAGGACGGCCCTGGAACGCTTCTGGCGCACGGAACTCGAAGGCATCCCCCTGCGCCCGCCCCTCCCCTACGACCACCCGCACCCCGGCACGCTGTCCGGCCGGGGCGCCCTGCACACCTGGGTCATCGACGATGACACCCCCGCCCTCCTGGCCGACACGGCGACCCGGCTGGGCACTACCACCTACACGGTCCTCGCGGCCCTGTTCGCCAGGTGGCTGGGCGACCTGTGCGGCGAGGAGAACGACATCGTCCTGGCGGCGTCGAGCGCGAACCGTGTCCGACGTGACAGTGCGGAGATCGTGGGCATCCTGGGTGATGCCGTACTGCTGCGGGCCCGACTCGGCGAGGCCGAGACCTTGGCCGACCTGGTCGCGCAACTCGGCACCTCCCTCTTCACGGCCCTCGACCACCAGGAACTCCCCCTGACGGACGTGGTGTCCCTGGTGTCACCCGACCTGAAGGGAGCCCTGTTCCCCACGGTCCTGTTCACGGTGATCACCACGGAGCCACCGGCCCTGGACCTCCAGGGCGTGGCGGCTTCCGTGCAGGCCCTCCCCGTCGAGGGCGTGGCGCGCAACGAGCTGTACGTGGTGATCGCCCCGGAGGCCGACCGCGTCACGGTCACCTTCGAGTACTCGACGGACCTGTTCAGCGGGGAGACCGTCGAGGCGTGGGCCAGGTCGTTCACCCGGTTCCTGAGGGGGTAGGCCGGGCGTCACCGCCGCAGGTCACCGCCGGGCGGATCCGGCGGGCTCCACGGACTCCTCGTCCCGGTCCGCTTCCGCCGCCGGGTCGTCGTCGCCGGACTTGCCCGTGGCCTTGCGCCCGGGCAGCACGGCGATGACGATCATGGTTCCGGCGGCCATGATGAGGGCGCCGACGAGGCTGGTCTGGGCGATGGCGTGGGCGAAGGACTCGTGGACCGCGTCGATGAGGGCCTGGGCCTGCCGGGCGCCGCCGTCGGGGGTCTTCGCGACCTGCTGGGCGACCGCGAGGCCGCCGCCCACCGAGTCCTGGGCGGTGTCCATCGCGGTGGCCGGGAGGTGTCCGCCGACCAGGTCGGACAGCTTGTCCTTGTAGGAGGTGGCGAGGAGCGAGCCGAGGACGGCGATGCCGAGGGCGCCGCCGAGTTCCAGGGCGGTGTCGTTGGCGCCGCCGCCGACACCCAGCTCCGACTCGGGGAAGGAGCCCATGATGGTGTCGGTGGCCGGGGAGAGGCTCAGGCCGATCGCGAAGCCGAGCAGCAGCAGCGGGGCCAGGAAGTCGGTGTACGTGGAGGCCGACTCGATCCGCGCGAGCAGCAGGACGCCCACCGTGCCGAGCGCCATGCCGGTCCCCACCACCAGCTTGACGCCCAGCTTCGGGGCCAGCCGGCCGGTCACCACGGCACCGGCGAAGACGGCTCCGGCCAGCGGCAGCAGCCGTACGCCGGTCTCCAGCGCGCTGTAGCCGAGGACGAACTGCAGGAACTGGGTGGAGTAGTAGATCGAGCCGAAGGTGCCGAAGAAGAAGAACAGCACCGCGAGCATCGAGCCGCTGAAGGGGCGCTCCCTGAACTTCCGGACGTCCAGCATGGGGTTGGGGTGGCGCAGCTCCCAGGCGACGAAGGCGAGCAGGCCGACGCCGGCGACCACGGCTGCGGCGATCGGGCCGGTGCCCCAGCCGAAGTGCGGGCCCTCGATGGCCGCGTAGACCAGGGAGCCGATGGAGACGATGGAGAGCAGGCCGCCGACGTAGTCGATCGCGCCCATCCGCTCCGCCTTCGACGGCGGCACCAGCAGGAGTGCGCCGACGACGCCGAGGACCGCGATGGGGACGTTGATCAGGAAGGTGGAGCCCCAGGCGTGGCTCTCCAGCAGCCAGCCGGCGGCGAGCGGGCCGGCGGCGATGGCGAGGCCCGAGGTGGCGCTCCAGGCCGTGATGGCCTTGGCCCGCTCGGCCCTGGGGAAGATCGCGACCAGCAGGGACAGGGTGGCCGGCATGACGACGGCGGCACCTATGCCCATGATCGCGCGAGCGGTGATGACGAGAGCGGTCTCGTCGACCATCCCGCCCATCACCGAGCCGCCCGCGAAGATCAGCAGACCGAGGATCAGTGCCCCGCGGCGGCTGTACTTGTCGCCGATCGCACCCAGGACGAGCATCAGCGCGGCGTACGGGACCGTGTAGCCGTCGACGACCCACTGCAGATCGCTGCTGGTCAGGCCCAGGTCCTTGGTCATGTCCGGCGCCGCCACGATCAGCGAGGTGTTCGCCATGACGACGATCAGCAGGCTCAGGCAGAGCACCAGCAGGGCCCACCAGCGCCGTGGATAGGGGGCTGTCAGCTTCTCGGCGGGTGTGTCGGCAAGCAGCGGCATCACAGGCTCCTCGGGGGCGAAGCGACGGGGGCAGTTATTTGCCCATCGATGTGCAGACTAGTTTATTGCCCACTGGTGTGCAAATATCGAGCCACCCTCCCCCGCCGACCAGAGGTCCGATCCGCCATGACCCGCCCACGCCGCCCGGCACCACCCACAAGGGCCCGCATCCTGGAAGCGGCGAGACGGGAACTCGGCCGCGACCCCGACAGCAGCCTCACGGAGATCGCCGAGGCCGCCGGGGTGGTGCGCCGCACGGTCTACGGCCATTTCGCCGGCCGGTCCGCACTGGTGGAGGGCCTCGCCACGGAAGCCGCGGACGCACTGCGCGAAGCCTTGGCGGCGGCGGCCCCCGACCCCGACGCGGTCATCGCCCTGACGCGCTTCGTCCGGGCGCTGTGGCCCGTCGGCGACCGCTACCGCATACTGCTGAGACTCGGGCCGCAGAACCTGGAGACGGCACGCGTCGACGAAATCCTCGCCCCCGCCCGGGACATGGCGACGGCGATCATCGAGCAGGGGCAGCGACAGGGCGCCTTCCGCACCGGCATCCCGCCGGTCCCGCTCGGCAGAGCGCTCGAGAAGTTCCTCCTGGCCCTCCTGGAGTGCGTGAACGCCGGCACGTGGAGCGACGACGGCACGCGCAGCGCGAGGGCGGCGCTGATCGCGGTAGGGGCGGACACCTCCATGGAGCCCCCGGGATGAGCTCACACACAGGTCAGCGGCTCACCAGCACCGCCCCGATCAGCCGTCGGACGCGTCGGCCCGCTTCTCCGACGCCACGTCCCCGACGATCGACGTCGCCGCCTCGTCCGACACACCCGCGGCGACCAACGTGGCGACCGCCGTCCGGGTCCCGTCGTCCTCCCACGCGCCCGAGTTGACGCTCTCCAGCAGGGAGAGCGTGACGGCCTCCAGCGCGGCGCTCAGCACCGCCGCCGGCAGATGATCGTGGAACACGCCCGCGCGCTGGCCGCGCTCCAGGATCGCGGTGGCCTCGTCGCGGGCCGGGGCGAGGGTCTCGGACACCCGTTGCGTGCCCAGGTCCTGGCGGGCGAGCGCGAGGAGCAGCCGGTAGCGGTCACCGACGGGCCAGATCGACAGGACGAACCGGGCCAGGGCCCGCTCCGGCGCCTCCTCGGCACCGGGCACACCGGCCGCGATGCCGCGCAGCGTCTCGGACGCCTCCTCGGCGAGCGCCTCCAGCAGGGCCGCGCGCCCAGGGAAATGCCCGAAGAGCGTACGGCGGACCACCCCGGCGGCCCGCGCGATCTCCTCCAGGGTCACATCGGGGTTCCGGCCGAGCTCCTGCCGGGCGGTGGCGAGGATGCGGGCCCGGTTGGAACGGGAGTTGCGGCGCAGCGGTTCACGGGCAGCGGGTCTGGTCACGGCGCTCAGCCCCTGTCAGTCGAGGTCGGGCAGGGGGCGGCGGGCGACGTCACGGGCGTCCTCGGGCGGCACTCCCAGCATGCGCAGCAGCATCTCGGCCAGGTTGGACGCGGCCTCGTCGCCGTCGAGCCCGGGCCGGGCGAACCGCAGTTCCACCAGCGCCAGCAGCGAGCCGCCGAGGGCGGTCACCGCGACCGTGGGATCGGCGACGGTGAACCGGCCGGAGGCGATACCGGCCTCCAGATCACGCACCGCGCGCGGCGCCAGCCCCGATTCCGAGTGGATGTGCCCGAGGCCGCGGTGGCGCAGCACCTGCATCAGCTCGGGCCGGGCCTCGGCCAGGCGCACACTGAGGCGGAAGCCGGCCGCGACGAGTTCCGCCGGATCGTCGACGCCCCGCAGCTGCTCGTCGAAGGCCTGGCCGAGCTCTTCGAGGGCGTCCAGCACCGCCGCGTCGAACAGCTCCGTCTTCGACTCGAAGTGGTTGTAGAAGGAGCCGAAACCGACGTCCGCGCGCTCCGCGATCAGCTGGATGCTCGCGCTGGTGCCCCCGGTCTCGGCAAGGATCTGCCGCGCCGCGCGCACCAGCGCCTGACGGGTCTCGGCACGGCGCCGTTCGAAGCGGTTGCGGGGCGGGGCTGACGACGGCATGCGCGCGAGTCTAACAACACCCCTCAGGACGCCACAGTTCTGACGAAATCCTCAGCCTTCTTGCCGACAGCTATTGACGATCGAAAAGTCAAAGCTGATGATTCCATCACTACGGCAATGTTGCTTGGAGGACGTCATGTCCAAGACGGCTCATCAGGACCTCCACAGCGAGCAGGGCGCCCTACGCGGCGAGCACCCCGGTCGCTCCCGGAACCCGGTGATCAAGGTGGCCGACCTGGCCTGGCTGGAGTTCGAGAAGCCCGACCTGGACCGCGCCGAGGTCTTCGCCCGGGACTTCGGCTTCGCCATCGCCTCCCGCACCGAGCGGGAGCTGTGGCTGCGCGGCACCTTCGCGGGCTCACCGTGCATGGGGATCCGGCGCGGTCGTACGTCCCGCTTTATCGGCCCGGCCTTCCGCGCGGCGGAGCGGGCCGACCTGGACCGGCTGGCCCGGGCGACGGGCACGGCCGTACGGGACGCCGATGTACCCGGCGGCGGCAGGGCGGTCGATCTGCTCGACCCCTCGGGCTTCCCCGTGCGTGTGGTGCACTGCGGCGAGGACCTGCCCGCGCTGCCCGAGCAGCGGCCGCTCCTCCTCAACTCCGGCACCGGGCATCACCGTACGAACGCCACGCAGCGGCCCCCGCGCGAACCGTCCCGGATCCAGCGGCTGGGCCATGTGGTGCTGGAGACGCGGGTGTTCACCCGGGCCCTGGACTGGTACCTGGACACCCTCGGCATGATCGTGTCCGACTTCCTGTTCCTGGACGGGCAGCGCGACCGCGGCCCGACCATGGCGTTCATCCGGTGCGACCAGGGCGGCCTGGCCGTGGACCACCACACGCTGGCGATGCATCTGGGGCCGGGCACGGGTTACGTCCACTCCGCCTACCAGGTGACCGACCTGGACTCGATCGCCGCCGGCGGCGAGTACCTGGCCGAGCGGGGCTACCGGCGCAGCTGGGGCATCGGCCGGCACATCCAGGGCAGCCAGCTCTTCGACTACTGGCGCGACCCCGACCGCTTCATGCTGGAGCACTACGCCGACGGCGACCTGTTCTCCTGCGACGTCGAGCCCGGCTGGGCGCCCATGTCGACGAGCGGCCTGGCCCAGTGGGGCCCGCCTGCCACCCGCGACTTCCTCGGCGCGAGCCCCTCCCCGCAACGGGTCCGCGATGTCGTCCAGGCCCTGCGGGGCGACAACGAACTGGACCCGGCACGTCTGCTGGGCCTGCTGAAGGCCGCGAACTCCTGACCACCCTTCACGCGAAAAGGCAACCGACATGAGCACCAACGTCCTGCGCACCGCCGACGGCTGGTGGGTCGCCCTCGGCGACCGCGCCGTCCCCGTCGACACCGAGGCCGTCACCACAGCCGAACTGCTGGCCGACCGGGCCGCCGTACGCGAGGCCGCCGCCAGCGACGATGCGGGCACACCCGTCGCCGACCTGGTGGCCCTCTCCCCGGTCACCACCCCCTGCCGGGTGGTCGCCCAGATGGTCAACTACCGCAGCCACGCCCGCGATTCGGGCTTCACCGGCGACATCCCGCCCGCCTTCTTCCGCAAGGCATCCGGGTCGGTCAGCGGCCCGCACGAGACCATCGTCCGGCCGCCGCACGTCCGGCTCCTCGACTACGAGATCGAGCTGGGCCTGGTCATGGGCGCGCCTCTGCCCGTCGGCACCGTCGTCGAGGAAGGCGACCTGCCCTCGTACGTCGCCGGGCTCGTGATCACCAACGACGTCAGCGCCCGGGACGTACAGCTGACCAGGACGCAGTTCTACGAGAGCAAGTCGTACCCCACCTTCACCCCGACCGGCCCCGTCCTCTGCCTGCTGGAGCCGGAGGACTTCGCCCATCTCCTCGACCTGCGCCTGAGATTGTCGGTGAACGGCGAGCCGCGTCAGGACCGCACCCTCGCCGACATGATCGTCCGTCCGGCGCGGGCGCTCACCCTGCTGGCCCGGTTCCAGACCCTCGACCCCGGCGATCTGCTGCTGACCGGCACGCCCGGCGGCACCGCCCTCAAGGCCCCGCCGAAGCCCGTCGAGAAGATCGGCGCGCTGCTGCCGCCCGCGGTGAAGTGGAAGGCGTTCTTCAAGGGCCAGGCGAAGAACCCCCGCTATCTGCGCCACGGTGATGTGGTGACCGCGACCATCGCAACGCCGGACGGGCGCATGGACCTCGGAGAGCAGCGCACACCCGTGTCCCACGCGGAATGACCGCGCGAACCGACACCCGAGACCTGATCGCTCAGCCCTGAGACCTGAATGAGCCGCACATGACCGTCGAGCACAACTCGGCCGACGTACCCGTGGTGATCGTCGGAGCCGGACCCGTGGGCGTGACCGCCGCCCTCCTCCTGGCCCGGCGCGGCGTACGTACCGTCGTCCTCGAACGCCACCACGGCGTCTACCCCCTGCCGCGTGCCGTCGCCACCGACGACGAGGTCCGCCGCATCCTCCAAGCCGCCGGAGTAGAGGCGGAGTTCGCCGCGATCGCCCGCCCCGCACGCGGGCTTCGGCTGCTGGACGCCCGGCACCGGGTGCTGGCCGAGTTCCCACGCGCCGCGCAGGGCGCCCACGGCTTCCCGCAGACCAGCATGTTCGACCAGCCCGAGCTGGAGCGGGTCCTGCGCGAGGCCCTGGCCCGCGCCCCGGAGTGCGAGCTGCGCGACGGGGTGGAGGTCGTCGGCGTCGAGCAGGGCGGCGACGGTCCGGTCCGCGTGACCTACCGCGACGACACGGGCGAACATCTGCTGCGGGCGGACGCCGTCCTCGGCTGCGACGGCGCCAACAGCCTCACCCGCGACGCCATCGGCGCCACCTGGGAGGACCTGCGCTTCGAGGAACGCTGGACCGTCGTCGACGTCCGCACGAGCCTCCCGGTCCGCTGCTGGGAAGGCGTAGAACAAGTCTGTGATCCACGGCGCCCGGCGACCTTCATGCGTGTCGGCGAGGACCGCTACCGCTGGGAGTTCCGCCTCCGGGACGACACGGAGCCGACTCCCGAGCGGCTGGAGGAACTGGTAGCCCCGTGGGTGGACCTCACGCATGGTTCCGACTTCGAGGTGCTGCGCCGGGCTCAGTACACCTTCCGGGCGCGGATCGCCGACCGCTGGCGCCGGGGCAGGGTCTTCCTCCTCGGCGACGCGGCCCACCTCACTCCGCCGTTCATCGGGCAGGGCCTGTGCGCGGGCCTGCGGGACGCCCACAACCTGGCCTGGAAGCTCGCCGCTGTCCTGCGTCGGGGCGCGGACGAGCGGTTGCTGGACACGTACGAGAGCGAACGCAGGCCGCACGCCCGCCACATGATCCGGCTCGCGGTCGCCATGGGCTGGGCGATGACCGGCGGCCAGGACGGCGCCGCGGCTCTCCGACGCGGTGCCCTGAACGCGGCCGTTCGCATCCCCGGGCTGGGTACGGCCGCCGCCCGCGACCTCAGTCCGGCCCTGACCGCGGGCCCGCTGGTCTGCCGCCGGACCCACGGTGCGGGCCGTCGTCTCGTGGGCCGCTTCTGCCCCCAGCCGTGGGTGACGGCCGGTCCCCAGGGACACCGCACCCGCCTGGACGACCTGCTGGGCGACTCCTTCGCGGTCCTGACAGCCGGGCCACCCTCCCCCTCCCTCGGCGCGATCGCCGACGCCCTCGGCGCCCGGACCGTCCTCGTGACCGGCCTCGGCGACGACGGCCGGCTCGCGGCCTGGCTGCGCGCCGGGCGGGCGGACGCCGTACTCCTGCGGCCGGACCGGGTCGTGCTGGACGTGGTCCCGCGCGGCGCCCACGCGTTCACGGCCACGGCGTCCTGGGCGCCCCTGCTGCACACCGCACGCACACCACCACTGCCCGAAGCCTGTTGAGGAGCACCAAGATGAAGCACCCGGACCCGTTCTTCACCCCCGATCCGGAGGCCGCGGCGGCCAGCCGCATCGTGGACTTCACCCGCTGGGCGGCCGCCCGGCACCGGGGCGTGGCGGCCGACGCCGACTACGCCGCCCTGCACCACTGGTCGGTCACCGACCTGGAAGGCTTCTGGGGCGCGGTCTGGGAGTACTTCGACATCGAGGCGGAGACCCCGTACGAGCAGGTGCTGGCCGAGGAGACCATGCCGGACGCCCGCTGGTTCCCAGGGGCCACCCTCAACTACACCCACCACGCCCTGCGCAACCTCACCGACGACGACGTGGCGATCATCGCCCTCGACGAGACCGGCTCCGGATACGAGGTGACCGGGAACCGGCTTCGCGCCCACGTCGCCTCGCTCGTCGCGACCCTGCGCGACCTGGGGGTGGGCCGGGGCGACCGGGTCGTCGGCTACCTCCCCAACACCCCGCACGCGATCGTCGCGTTCCTGGCCGCCGCGAGCCTGGGCGCGGTCTGGTCGGTGTGCGGCCAGGACTACGCGCCCCAGGCCGCCGCCGACCGTTTCGCCCAGCTCGAACCCACGGTCCTGATCGCCGCCGACGGCTACCTCTTCAACGGCACCACCCACGACCGCCGCGACGCCACCGCCGAACTGACCGGGTCACTCCCGACGTTGAAGGCCACCGTCCTGGTCGACCACGTGGGCCTGCCCTGGCCCGACACCGGCCACCCCACCCTGGCGGTCCCGTGGGAGGACGCGACCACCCGCACCGAGGAACTGGTCTGCACTCCGGTGCCGTTCGACCACCCCCTGTGGGTCGTCTTCTCCTCCGGCACCACCGGCCTGCCCAAGGGCATCGTCCACGGCCACGGCGGCGTCGTGCTGGAGCACCTGAAGACCCTGAGCCTGCACTCGGACCTGGGCCCCGGCGACCGCCTCCTCTGGTACACCACCACACACTGGATGATGTGGAACCTGGTCGCCTCGACGCTGCTGACCGGCGCCACGACCTGCACCTACGACGGCAGCCCGGCACCCTTCGCCCGGCTCGACATCCTGTGGGAACTGGCCGCCCGCCACCGGGTGACCGTCTTCGGCACCAGCCCCCAGTACCTGCTGGGCATGGCCAAGTTCGGCATCGACCCGACGGCCCACGACCTGTCGTCCGTCCGCGTGGTCGGCTGCACCGGCTCCGCCCTGCCCGCCTCGGCCTACCCCTGGGTCCGCGACCACGTGGGCGCCGACGTCCTGCTCGCCTCCATCAGCGGCGGCACGGACGTGGTCTCCGGCTTCGCCGGCAGCGCGCCCACCACCCCGGTGTGGGCGGGCGAGTTGTCGGCACCTCACCTGGGAGTTTCCCTGGCGGCATACGACGAGGCGGGCCGCCCGGTCACCGGCCAGGTAGGCGAGCTGGTCATCACCCGCCCCATGCCCTCCATGCCCCTGCACTTCTGGAACGACCCCGACGGCGCCCGCTACCAGGACGCCTACTTCTCCTCCTACCCCGGCGTCTGGCGCCACGGCGACTGGATCACCCTCACCCCGCACGGCTCGGTGATCGTCCACGGCCGCTCCGACAGCACCCTGAACCGCAACGGCGTACGCCTGGGCAGCGCGGACATCCACGACGTGGTGGAACGTCTGCCGGAGATCGCCGAAGCGCTGGTCATCGGCGCGGAGGAACCGGACGGGGGCTACTGGATGCCGCTGTTCGTGGTGCCGGCGGCTGGGACGACTCTGGACGAGTCCCTCCGCGAGAAGATCAGGAACGCGATCCGCACCGGCGCCTCACCGCGCCACGTCCCCGACGAGATCCTCGAAGTACCGGCCATCCCGCACACCCGCACCGGCAAGAAACTCGAGGTTCCCGTCAAACGCCTTCTTCAGGGGGCGCCCGCCGAGCAGGTGGTCAACCGGGCGGCAGTGGATGTTCCCGAGCTCGTGGACTATTACGCCCGGCTGGGAGCGGAACGCCGCGGGCGGAGGATCAGCAGAGCATGAGAACGGCGGTAGCGGACTCCGACCTGGCGACGGCGTCCGGCATCGCCTGCTCGGCGGTACATGGCGTCCCGGGAGTCGCCTTCACAGTGCGTCCACCGCGCTCACCTTCCACCCGTCGCCCGTGCGGTCCATCGTCATCCGCACCCGGTTCTGGTCCACGCGGGTCCCCGAGACCTGGGTGCTCTCGGTGACCTGGTTGACGAAGAGCAGGACCACGACCTTGTCGGGGGAGGCCGAGACGACGGAGGCGGCCGGGGCGCCGCCGGAGCCGGGGGCGGCGACCCTTGCCTTCACCACGCCGTGGTACTTCTCGGCCGTCGGGGCGACCACGGTCTTCGTGGTCTTGCCGTACTCGTCGCGGAAGTCGCCGGTCAGGTGGGCGCGGGCCCTCGAGAAGTCCTTGTCCAGGTGGCGGTAGTCGTACGACAGGACGATCGGCGCCGCTTTTCGCGCGGCCGCGAGCGCCTCGGTCCGGGCGGTCTCCGCCAGGCGGCCGTCGCGGTACTGCCATCCGAGGGCGGCGAGCGCGACCAGGCCGGCGACGAGCAGGACGGCCAGGACCGAGGTGAGCAGCCTCCGGCGGCCGCCGGTGCCGGGCCCGCTGCGCTCTTCTGGGCCGTCCTCGTCGAACGACTCCGGCGACGGCTCCGGCGGGTCGTCCCAGCCGTCCTTCGGGGCCTCGACGAGGACGGTGCGTCCGGCGAGCACCCGCTCGGCCCGGCGCGGGGACTCCCCGTCGCCGGCCGTGGCCGTCGCCGCGCCCGCTTCGCGGTGGCCGCGCTCCGCGCGCTTCGCCGCCGCGCGGGCGGCCGCCGTCATGGTGCGGCGGGTGCCGGGACCGGGTGCGCGGCCGGTGGTCGTCTTCGGCATGGTGGTACTCCTCGTCGGTGCTTGTCGGTCGGCGGATCGGCCCGTGGATCAGCCGACGAACTCGACGTCGGACGTCAGCCAGCGGCCGTCCTTGTGCACGAGGTCGAGCTGGAGCCGGTACGTGCGCGCCTCCCCCTCGGGCGCGGCGGTGTTGGTCACCTTGCTGTCGGCGACCACCAGCACACGGGCCGAGTCCTCGTCGGAGCGGACGATGCCCGCCTCCAGGACCTGGCCTTCCGACACGGACTTGTTCTGGGCCACCAGCTTCGTCAACTGGTCCGTCTGTGCGGTGAACTGCTTCTTGAAGTCGCCGGTCGCGCCCGCCAGTACGTTCTCGCTGTCGCGGTCGTAGTGCCGGTAGTCGAGGGACGTGAAGTTCAGCGCGGACTGGCGGGCCGCGGCCAGGATGCCCTGGTGTCGTTGGTCCGCCTCGCGCTGTTCGTAGAGGCCGAGGGCCAGCCAGAGTGTCAGTGCTGTGGTGATGACGGTCGCCGCGACGAGTCCCGCCGTCATCGCTCCGGGGCGCACCCGCCTCATGCCATGGGGCCAACGAGCAGCCATTGCCACGACTCCTTTCCGAACACGGCCTGCTGGCCGCCCGTCGAGCCGATCTCGACGTTCCTTCCGTCCGGGCCGGTGGTGGTGCCGGTCTCCGGGTCGTACGGGGTGACGTACGTCGCCTGGTTCGCGCCGCCGCCGGTGGTCGACGCGCCCGGGGCGTTCTGAGCGCCCCGCACCGACGACTCGCTGCCGCGCGGGAGCGTGCAGCGGGCGTCGGTGTTCGCCTCGCGTGTGCTGGTGTCCGCGGGGTCGCGGCGTGCCGTGCCGTACCCCTGGGTGCAGGCCGGCGGGTCGTCGGCGTTCAGCACCAGGCCGAAGTGGGTGGTGCCGTCGCCCGGGACGACCGTGTAGCTGCCCGCGACCATCAGCGGGAAGGTGACCAGGGCCTGCTCCACGCCGGGGAGGCGGGCCAGCGTGACCTGGCCGCCGCTGATCAGGTTGGCCAGCAGGACCGACAGCTCCGGCCCGGTCGCCTTCAGCAGCGAGTTCAGCTCCTGCGCCGCCGGCCTCGCGTTGCCGATCAGCTTGCGCAGGTCCCCGTAACTGGCCTTCAACTGGGCCGAGAGCGCCGCCAGATCGCGCGCGAAGGACTTGATCGACGAGCCCTGGTCGGCCTGCGTCTTCAGGACCTTCCGTGAGTCCTCGATCAGGGCGATCGTCTCCGGCAGTGCCTCGGACGCCGACTCGACCAGGGTGTTGCCCGAGTCCACCAGGCGGCCCAGGTTCGGGCCGGTGCCGGCGAAAGCCTTGCCCAACTCGTCGACCGTGACCTGTAGGTCGTCCTTGCCGACCGAGTTCACCAGGCGGTCCAGGCTGAGGACCAGGTCCGTCGTCGGCAGCGGCACCCGCGTGCTCTCGCGCGGGATCGAGCTGCCGTTCAGCAGGTACGGGCCGTGGGAGGTGCGGGGCTGGAGGTCGACGTACTGCTCGCCCACCGCCGAACGGTTCGCCACCACCGCGAGCGTGTCCGCCGGGATGCGCGGCGCCCCGTCCTCGATGTCGAGCGCGACCGAGACCCCGTCCGGGCCGGTCAGGCGCAGTGCGCCGACCTTGCCCACCGGCACCCCGCGATACGTGACCTCGGCTCCGGGGAAGACGCCCCCGGAGTCGGCGAAGTCGGCCCGCACGGTGTAGCCGCGGTCCAGGACCTCGTCCACCAGGCCCGTGTACTCGGCGCCGACGTACGACACACCCACGGCGGTGAGGGTGGCGAAGGCGATCAGTTGCGCCTTGACCGTACGGGTGATCACGGCTGGACCCCCTTCAGCATCAGCTCGGCGAGTTCGAGGTTGATCCCGTCGGGCCGGTCGCCCCCGGTGCGGTGGCCGCCGGCGCCGTAGCCGGCGGTGCACACCGGCGGGCACAGCGGGTCGTCGCCGCCGTCGGGGGCCGACGGGGACGACGGCACGCTCGGACCGCTCGGCAGCGCGGTGGGCTTCGGCACGCGCGGCACGTCCGGGAGCTCCGGCACGTCCGGGAGGTCCGGTACGTCCGGCAGGTCCGGGGTCTCGGGAAGCCCGGGCCCGGTGTCCCCGCCGTTCCCGCCGCCCGGCTCGTCCGTCAGGTTGCCGTAGATCCCGGCCAGATCGAGGTCCGCCGTGATGTGCAGGTTGACGTAGTCGCCCTTGATGGCGTCCACCACGTTGCGCGGGAACGGGTACGTCGTCAGCAGCTCGAGGGAGTGGGGCAGGTCGCTGCCCGCCTTGTTGAGCTGTCGCAGGATCGGCCGCAGCTGCTTGAGGTTGGCGACCGTGTCGTCGTGGGAGGCGTTGACCACCTTGGTGCCGGTCTTGCCCAGCTTGGACAGGGCGGTGAGCATCCTCGTCAGGTCGCGGCGCTGGTCGGCCAGGACCTTCAGGGCGGGCGGCATCGTGTCGACGGCCTCGGCGATCGTCGTCTTCTCCTTGCCCAGCCGTTTGGCCAGCCGGTCCACGGCCTTCAGCGCGCGGACGATGTCCTGGCGCTGGTCGTCCAGGCCGCCGATGAACGTGTCGAGCTCCTTGAGCAGGGACTTGACCCGGTTCTCGCGGCCCTCCAGGGCCTTGTTCAGCTCCGTGGTGATCGTCTTGAGCTGGGCCACGCCGCCGCCGTTGAGCAGGGCGGACAGCGCGGACAGCACCTCCTCGACCTCCGGGTTGCGGCCGCTGCGGGACAGGGGGATCACATCACCGTCGCTGAGCCGGCCGGCCGGCGTGCCTTCCAGCGGCCTGGACAGCGCCACGTACTTCTCACCGAGCATGCTGGTCTGCCGCAGCTCGGCGATGGCGTTGGCGGGCAGCTTCACCGAGTCGGCGACCCTGAGGCGGACCCTCGCGTGCCAGCCCTCCAGCTCCACCTTCTCCACCGCGCCGACAGTGACGTTGTTGACCTTGACCGCCGACTGCGGAACCAGGTCGAGGACGTCACGGAACTCGACGGTGACGTGGTAGGCATGCCCGTCGGCGGCGGCTCCGCCGGGGAGCGGGACGTCGTACCAGCCGTTGACCTCGCAGCCGGACAGGAGCAGCGTCCCGACGGCGGCCCATGCGACGGCCCCGCCCTTGCGCAGTGGCCTCATGCGCTCGCCCCCAGGATTCCGCCGAGGGTGCGGTCGACCGTGCCGGTGACCGCGGTGCCCTGGGGCACTTCGGGCAGGGAGTCGAAGAGGTCCCTCAGGTCCTTGCAGTCGGTCTTCTCCCCGGCGGTCTTCAGGATCGAGCACAGCAGTGCGGCCGGGTCCTGCGGATGATCGGGGTTGTTGCGGGTGTCGAGGGTGCCCGCGGAGGGGTTGTAGGCGTTGTTCAGGTTCGACATGCCCGTCGGCGCGACCTCCAACAGCTCCTCCAGCGCGGCGCGTTGGGTGACGAGCACCTTGGTCACCTTGCTCAGGCCTTCCACGTTCGACGTCAGCGACTTCTTGTTCTTCTTCACGAAGCCGGACACGTCTCCGAGCGCCGTGCCGAGGTTCTTCAGCGCCGCCGCCAGGTCCTTGCGTTCGCCCGCGAGTTGCCCGGCGACCTTGGCGAGGCTGGTGTTGAACGACCGCACGCTCTTGTCGTCCGCCGCCAGCGCCGCCGTGAACACCTGAAGGTTCCGGACCGTGCCGAACAGGTCCGTGCGGCCGTCGGAAAGAGTCGTGACCGCCTCCGAGAGGTCCTCGACCGTCCGGTGGAGGTTCTCGCCCTGGCCGTCGAGGTTGTCGGCGCTGACGCCGAGCAGCCGTGACAGGGCGCCGTCCTTGTTGGCGCCCTCGGGTCCGAGCGCCTCGGCCGTGGTGTGCAGGCTGTCGAAGACGCGGTCCAGTTCGACCGGTACGGCCGTACGCGACTCGGGGATCTCGTCCCCGTCCCGCAGCACCGGACCGCTCCGGTACACCGGCAGCAGCTGCAGGTAACGGTCGCTGACCACCGAGGAGTTGATGATCGCGGCCTGCGCGTCCGCCGGGACCTTGCGGTCCGCGTCGTACTCCAGCTCCACCCGCACCCGGCCGCCCTCCGGCGTGATCTTCTTGACCTCGCCGATCCGCACGCCCAGCACGCGGACGTCCGATCCGGGGTAGATGCCGACGGTCCGTGGGAAGTACGCCGTGACGCGGGCCGGCTCGGTCCGCGGCCACAGGACGTAGGTGAGGGCGGCGACCAGGGCCAGGGCGGTCAGCAGGGCCAGGCGCTTCCTCCAAGGGTTGCTCACTGCGCGCCTCCCGTCCGCGGTACCACCGGAGCGGCGACCATGTTCTGGACGTAGGAGTCGAACCAGCGGCCGTTGCCCAGGGTGTTGGTGAAGACCCGCACGTAGGGGGCCAGGAGCTTGATGCTCCGGTCCAGGCTTGATTGGTTCCGTTCGAGCATCTTCACCACGGTGTCGAGGCCCTTGAGCGCGGGCCCGATCTCCTTCTCGTTGTCCTGGACCAGGCCGGAGAGCTGGATGCCGAGCGCGGCGGAGGTCTTCAGCAGCTTGTGGATCGCCGCACGCCGCTTGCTGATCTCCCTGAACAGTTTGTCGCCGTCCTTGACCAGGGCGGTGAAGTCGCCCGAGCGTTCGGCGAGTACGCCCGTCACGCCGTTCGCGTGGTCGAGGAGCTCCTTGAGGGCCTTGTCGCGCGAGGCCACCGTCCGGGAGATCTTCGACAGGCCCTTGATGGACGCCCGTACCTCTTCCGGTGAGTCCTCGAAGGTGGTGGAGATGGTGTCCAGCGCCTTCGCCAGCTGGTCGGTGTCGACCTTCTCCGTCGTGGTGGTGAGGTCGCTGAACGCCTGCACGACGTCGTACGCCGGCACGGTCCGCTCCAGCGGGATCTCGCTGCCGGGCTCCAACCGGCCCCGGCCCTTGGGGTGCAGGGCGAGGTACTTGGCGCCGAGGATCGTCTTGACCCGGATCGACGCGCCGGTCCCGGTGCCGAACCCCGGCTCGCCCTTGATCTTGAAGGTGACCTTGACGTGGTCGCCGTCCAGGTCGACCTCCTCGACCTTGCCGACCTTGACTCCGGCGATCCGCACCTCGTCGCCCGGCTTGAGACCGCCCGCCTCGGCGAAGGCGGCGCTGTACGTCTCGCCGTCGCCGATCACCGGCAGGCGGTCGGCGTTGAACGCGGCCGCGGTCAGCAGCGCGAGGACGGTGAGGCCGACCGCCCCGATGACGACGGGGTTGCGCTCGCGGAAGGGGCCGAGGTGCGGGCGGCTGAGCCGTATCCTCGGCAGCTTCGGCGGCTCGACACGGACCTTGATCAACGGCTGCGGACGGGGCTTGCGGCGCGGCAGGAGCCGTACCTTCGGCAGTCGCACGCGAGGCAGCCTCGGCGGCTCCACCCGCACCTTGAACAGCGGCTCCGGACGCTTCCTGCGGCTCATGCCCCGCACCTCGCCCTCGCCACGTGCATCTCGGGCGTGAGCACCTGCTTCGTCTTCGGCAGCACGATCCGGCCGTCGAAGTCGCACAGGTAGAAGTTGAACCACGAGCCGTAGGACGCCGTCCCCGTCAGCTCGGTGAGCTTGTTCGGCAGCCGCTTCAGCACGCCCTCCACCGTCTTCTCGTTGTCGTTCAGCGTCCCGGTGAGTTCGGTCAGTTCCGCGATGTCGTCCTTGAGCGGCGGACGCGCGTCCTTCAGCAGGCCCGAGGTGGCCTCCGTCAGATCGCCGATGCTCACCAGCGACTCCCCGATGGGCTTGCGGTCGGCGGACAGGCCCGAGATGACCCGGCGCAGTTGCTTGAGCAGTCCGGAGAAGCGGGCGCCGCGCTTGTCGAGCGTCTCCAGCACGGTGTTGAGGTTGTCGATCACCGAGCCGATCAGCTTGTCGCGGCCGGCCAGCGTCGTGGTGAGCGATGCCGTGTGCGTCAGCAGGCTGTTGACGGTGCCGCCCTCGCCCTGGAGGGTCTTGATGATCTCGGTGGCGAGCTGGTTGACGTCCTTCGGGCTGAGCGCGGCGAACAGCGGCTTGAAGCCGCTCAGCAGCGCGTTCAGGTCGAGGGCGGGCTGGGTGCGCGCGAGCGGGATTGTGCCGCCGGGGGGCAGCCGGGTGCCGTCGCCGGCGCCCTCGGTCAGCGCGACGTACCGCTGCCCGACCAGATTGCGGTAGCGGATGACGGCGCCCGTGCTGGTGAGCAGCGGCCGGTCCCGGCTTGCCGTGAAGGTGACCTCGGCCAGCGTCCGGTCCTTGATCCGGATGCCCTCGACCTCGCCGACCCGTACTCCGGCCACCCGGATGTCGTCGCCCTCCTCCAGGCCGGTGACGTCGCTGAAGACCGCGCGGTACTCCTGCTCGGGGGTGAAGGAGATGTTCACGATGGTGGCGGCGAGCAGGGCCGTCGCCAGCACCGTCACCAGCGCGAAGAGACTGAACTTGATCAGCGGAGCGGCGGTCTGCCGCGCTCCTGTGGTGCTCATGCGACGCTCACCGCCGTCCCGCGCGCCATCGGCCCGAACAGCAGCGTCGCGACCGGCGGCACCTCGTCAGCGGGTACGCCCAGCACCGGCGCCACGAGCGAGCCGACGGCCCGCTGCTCGGCCCGGGTGGCGGAGACGCCGTGCGGGCCGCCCGAAGTCGAACCTGCCTTCTTGGAACCGTCGTTGAGGTGGGCGCCGGGCGCCGGAACCGGAGGGTGCGGCAGATCACGGCAGTTCGGGCCCGACCGCTCGCCGTAGCGCGGTTCCTCACCCGGTTCGTAGGCACCCTGCGCCCGTACGACCTCCAGCGTGATGTGCATTGTGCCGCCCCGGAACGCCTCCTCGGACGCCTTCTCCTGCCGGACCAGGCCGGCCAGCAGGCAGGGGTACTGGGGTGAGTAGCGGGCGAACAGCTCCAGCGTGGGGCGGGAGACCCGGCCGAGGGTGATCAGTCTGGCGCCGTTGGCGTCGAGGAAGTCCTCGGCGGTGCCCGCGACGGTGGCCGTGCTCTTCAGCGCCGCTGCCAGCCGGTCCTTCTCCTCGACGATCGTGCGGCTGGTGGTGACGGTGTTGCGCAGGATCTCCATCAGGTCGGGCGCGGCGTCGCCGTAGACCTCGGCGACGTCGGCGAAGCGTGCGATGTCCTCTTTCAGGGACGGCAGGTGGGGATTGAGGCGGCGCAGGTAGGCCTCCACTCGCGTGAGGTTGTCGCCGATCCGGTCGCCGCGGCCGTCGAGGGCGGTGGCGAACGCGGAGAGCGTGGCGTTGAGCTTGCCGGGCTGCACGGTCCGCAGCAGCGGCAGCAGGTCGTTCATCAGCTGCTGCACCTCGATGCCGACGCGGGTGCGGTCCTGGGTGATGACGTCACCGGCACGGATGGGCCGAGCTGAAGAGGGCGCAGAGCGCTCGGGCGGGACCAGGTCGACGTACTTCTCGCCGAACAGCGTCTTGGGCAGCAGGCGCGCGTGCACGTCGGACGGGATGTGGGCGACGTGCTCCGGCTTGAGCGCGATGCCGAGCGTCGCCTTCGTCCCGTCGGCCCGCACCTCGCGCACCTCGCCGACCAGCAGCCCGCGCAGCTTGACGTCGGCGCTCGGATCGAGCTGGTTGCCGAGGCTGTCGGCCTCCAGCGTGATCCGCACGACCGGCGTGAACGCCTGCCGGTAGACGGCGACGGACAGGGACAGCAGCAACGCGAGCACGGCGATGAAGACGACACCGTACAACCGCAGTCTCAGCACCCTCATACGGCGGCTCACCCCGCGATCCGTACGGTCGTGCTGGCGCCCCAGATCGCCAGCGACAGGAAGAAGTCCAGGACGTTGATCGCCACGATCGAGGTCCGTACGGCACGGCCCACCGCGACGCCGACGCCCGCCGGGCCGCCGCTCGCGTAGTAGCCGTAGAAGCAGTGCACCAGGATGATCAGGACGGCGAAGACCAGCACCTTCCCGAAGGACCACAGGACGTCCACCGGGGGCAGGTACTGCTGGAAGTAGTGGTCGTACGTGCCCGTGGACTGCCCGTAGTAGCCGGTGGTGATGGTGCGGGCGGCCAGGTACGAGGACAGCAGGCCGATCACGTACAGCGGGATGACGGCCACGAACCCGGCGATCATCCGCGTCGTCACGAGAAACGGCAGTGAGGGCACGCCCATGACCTCCAGCGCGTCCGTCTCCTCGCTGATCCGCATCGCGCCGAGCTGGGCGGTGAACCCGGCGCCGACGGTCGCGGAGAGCGCGAGTCCGGCCACCAGCGGGGCGATCTCACGGGTGTTGAAGTACGCCGAGAGGAACGCCACGAAGTTGGAGGTGCCGAGCTGGTTGAGCGCGGCGTACCCCTGCAATCCCACTTCCGTACCGGTGAAGAACGACAGGAAGGCGATCACGCCGACCGTGCCGCCCACGACGGCGAGCGCGCCCCGGCCGAAGCTCACCTCGGCGAGCAGCCGCAGGATCTCCTTCTTGTAGCGGCGCACGGTACGGCCGGTCCAGGCCAACGACCGCCCGTAGAAGGACAGCTGGGCTCCCAGCTCCTCCAGGCCTTTCAACAGCGCCATGCCTCAGCCCCTCTGGGGAACGACTTGGAAGTACACGGCGGTCATCACGAAGTTCGTCACGAACAGCAACATGAAGGTGATCACCACCGACTGGTTCACGGCGTCGCCCACCCCCTTGGGACCGCCCTTGGCCGTAAGCCCCTTGTACGAGGCGACGATCGCCGCGATCGCTCCGAAAACCAGCGCCTTGATCTCCGCGGCCCACAGGTCGGACAGCTGGGCGAGCGTGGTGAAGGAGGCCAGATAGGCGCCCGGGGTGCCGTTCTGGAGAACGACGTTGAAGAAGTAGCCGCCCGCCACACCGACCACCGACACCAGGCCGTTGAGCAGCACCGCCACCAGCATCGACGCCAGCACGCGGGGGACGACCAGCCGGTGGATGGGGTCGATGCCCAGCACCTGCATCGCGTCGATCTCGTCGCGGATCTTCCGCGCCCCGAGGTCGGCGCAGATCGCCGTGCCGCCGGCGCCCGCGATCAGCAGCGCGGTGACGATCGGCGAGGCCTCGCGCAGCACGGCGAGCACGGAGGCCGCCCCGGCGAAGGACTGGGCGCCGAGCTGCCGGGTCAGGCTGCCGATCTGCAGCGCGATCACCGCTCCGAAGGGGATCGACACCAGGGCCGTCGGCAGGATGGTGACGCTCGCGACGAACCACGTCTGCTGAATGAACTCCCGGGCCTGGAAGGGCCTTCGGGGAATCGTGCGGACGACGTCCAGCGCCATCGCGAAGAGGCTGCCCGAGTGCCGCAGCGCTCCCACCGGTGACAGGCTCACGCGCCGGCCACCTCCCTCTGGAGCAGCGCCGCCTCGCGCCGGGCGATGGCCTCCCAGCGGGGTGGCCGGGAGATGCCCGGCCCCGGCAGCAGGCGTGGAGCCGGCGGCTCGTGAACGCGAGCGCTGTCGTCGATCTGCGCGAGCTCCTGCTCGACCTGCGCCGCGTCCTTCTCTTCCGCCATGCCGATCGGGCCCTGCATCCGGCCGTTCAGGAACTGCCGTACGACGGGCTCGTCGCTGGCCAGCAGCTCCTCGCGTGGCCCGAACATCACCAGCTCGCGGCGGAACAGCAGCCCGATGTTGTCCGGCACCTGGCGGGCCGAGGCGATGTCGTGCGTGACGATCAGGAAGGTCGCGTCGATCTGGGCGTTCAGGTCGACGATCAGCTGGTTGAGGTAGGCGACGCGGACCGGGTCGAGGCCCGAGTCGGGTTCGTCGAAGAGGATGATCTCCGGGTCCAGGACGAGGGCCCGGGCCAGCCCGGCGCGCTTGCGCATCCCGCCGGAGATCTCGCCGGGCAGCTTCCCCTCCGCACCGATCAGCCCGACCATGTCCATCTTCTCCAGCACGATGCGCCGGATCTCGCTCTCGGACTTGCGGGTGTGCTCGCGCAGCGGGAAGGCGATGTTGTCGTACAGGTTCATCGAGCCGAACAGCGCCCCGTCCTGGAACAGCACGCCGAACAGCTTGCGCACCTCGTACAGGTCGTGTTCGCGGAGCTTGGTGATGTCCCGGCCCTGGATCGTGATGGAGCCGCGCTCCGGCTTGAGCAGGCCGACGAGCGTCTTGAGGAACACCGACTTGCCCGTGCCCGAGGGCCCGAGCATGACCGATACCTCCCCGGCGGGCAGCGTCAGCGACACGTCCTGCCAAATGACCTGGTGACCGAAGGACTTGGTCAGCCCTTCCACACAGATCTCGACACCCATCCGGTCCCGCCCTTCAGCCCATGTCCGTGGAGCAGCTCTGACATCTGCTCTACGGGGAGGGGCGGGGGGTCCGTCGCTCGAGTGGCGGATTTTTTTCGGGCGGGTTTCCAGACAGGTCTCCGGGCGGGCTTCCGGGCGTTACGGAAGCGGGCGCACGATGGGCTCGGGGAGCGAGGCGGACGGTGTGGCGGGAGCCTCTGGAGATTCCGGGACCGCCGGGACCGCCGGGACCGCCGTGTCCGCCGTGTCCGTCGGCACGGCGGAGGGCTCCACCGGCAGATCGGGGACATCCGGCTTCGGGACGTCGGGCACCTGCGGGACCTCCGGCGCGGACAGCGGAGGCAGCGGCGACACCGGGACGTCCGGCACATCCGGGACCTCAGGCAGCGACGGCACGGACAGGGGGAGGAACGATTCGCCGGCGCGGGACTCGGCCGCTCCGCGCTCGGCTGCCGCAGCCGTGGGCCCACTCCCCCGAGCCGTACGGCCCCCGCCACCGCCGTCCGGCCGCAACGTCTCCGCGCCCGGCGAGGCGGCGGCGGGGCGAGGCACCGTACCGCCCCCACCCCCGCTGCCGTCGAGGGCGTACGGCAGCACGAACCCCGCCACCGCCAGGGACGCCGCCGTCGAGGCGACCGCCACGGCCTGTGCCCTGCCGACTCCGCGCGGCCGTCCCCACCCGATCAGGAACAGCGCGAACCCGAACGTGGCCGCCAGCGACTGCCGCAGCGTCCGCCGGGCCCGGGCGAGCAGCGACTCGACGGTCCGGTAGCTCAGCCCCATCCGGACGGCGACCTGGCCGACGTCCAGGTCCTCCGACTTCAGCCGCAGCGCCTCGGCCTGCCGCGCGGGCAGCTCACCACTGCGCACCGCCAGCCACTTCGCCTCGGCCCGGTCGCACACCGCCTCCTCGACGGGCACCGGACCGGGGGCGATGAGCGTCGGGCTGGTACGCACCTCGGCCTCACGGTTCACCTGCCGGTAGCGGTCGACGCACAGCCGCATCGTCACCGTCGTCAGCCAGGCCGCGAGCCGCTCCTCGTCCAGGTCGGGCCGCTCGGCGGCGCGCAGCATCGCCTCGTGCACCGCGTCCTCGGCGTCCTCTTGGCTCATCGACCTGCGCCGGGCCACCTTGAGCAGCTGCTCGCGGTGGCTCCACATACGCCGCCACCGCTCGTCGGCCGCGTGCCTCTCCACAGGTATCTCTGCGGGCATGTCCGCAGGCATGTCCGTCGCCATGAGGGACCCCTTCGCGCTCACCCACCGGTCTGGTGCCGTCCGGCGGGTGGCGACATTACCGCCGAGTATCGGCGGTTGTGGAGGGGGAGGCGGTCATCGAGTCCGCGCTGTTACTGGTGGGTGGGGCGCCGCTGGGCAGCAGGTCATCGCCCGGGAGCTCGAAGTCCGGGGCAGGCGCGGGGAGTCGGGGACCATCCGGCTTCTCGGGGTCGGTGGCCGGGCGGGTTCTGGCCGGGGCCGGGGAGGCAGGGGTCGCCGGAGTTCGAGACGGCGGGGCACTCGGCTGGGCGGAGGGTGTCGGCGAGGGCGGCTTCGGCGTGGTGGCCGGCCGGGACGGCTCCGGGCGAGCGGAGGAGGACTCGGCGAAGGACCCGGCGGAGCCGTCCGGCACCACCCGGTGCCCTTCCATGAAGTACGCGTACCAGGCCCTGACCGTGCGCAGATAGGCCGCCGAGTGGTTGTAGCCGAGGATCGCGCGGTCCAGCTGGGCGGGAACGGACAGGTCCCGTCCGCCGCCACACAGATACCGTCCGGCGGCGAGTGCCGCGTCGAAGACGTTGTTCGGATCCCTGCGCCCGTCGCCGTTGCCGTCCGCGCCCCAGCGGGCCCAGGTCGACGGGATGAACTGCATCGGCCCGACCGCGCGGTCGTACGCCGTGTCCCCGTCGTGCGCGCCGCCGTCGGTGTCCCGGATCAGCGCGAAGGCCACGCCGTCCAGCCGCGGCCCGAGGATCGGCGCCAAGGTCGTACCGTCCGACCCCACCCTGCCACCGCGCGCCTGCCCCGACTCCACCTGCCCGATCGCCGCCAGCAGCTGCCAGCGCAGCCGACAGCCGGGCGCCTCGCGCGCGAGCCGGTCCTCGGCCCGCCGATAGGCGGCGAACACACTCGCCGGCAGCGCGCCGCCCACCTCCGTCGCCGCCCCGCCGCCTGCGCGCCTCCCGGTCCGCAGTGGCGGCAACTCGATTTGGTACGGCGCGTCGCCGGAGACGCTCGGTCCGTCCTCGGCGGGTACCCGACCGGGGGCCGGTGCGGAAGCCCGCGCCGGGACCGCCCCCGGCGCCTGTGACGCCGTGAGCGCCGCCATCGCCGCCAATGCGGCCAACGTCCCCGTGACGCGTCTACCCCTGTGCCCTGCCACGTCCTGCTCCCCATCCCTGTGGACTGTCTGTCCACTGCTCTACGGGGCGGGGCGGCGGGTCCGTCGCGCTCTGTCCATCTGCGGGTCGGACGGCGTGGACCGTGCGGGCATGGGGAACGGCAGACGAGTCGGGCTGTACGCCGGGTTCTGTTCCCCGGTTCCCTCGCGGGAGCCGGGGCGACGGCCATCCATCTAGGGCCGGCGTTGCCACCGGCCTCGTGCGGTCTACCCGCGGACTCGGGCGGGCAGCCCTCGATCGTCCGCGCAGAGCCGCTTTTTACGGCGGCCCCTCTTGACCTTGCTCCGGGTGGGGTTTACCTAGCTGCCCAGGTCACCCTGGGCACTGGTGGTCTCTTACACCACCGTTTCACCCTTACCCAGCACCGAGGTGCTGGGCGGTCTGTTTTCTGTGGCACTGTCCCGCGGGTCACCCCGGGTGGCCGTTAGCCACCACCCTGCCCTGTGGAGCCCGGACGTTCCTCGGGAAGCTCCCCGTCAGGGGGACTCCACGCGGCCGTCCGCCCGGCTCGTCTGCCGTGTGGACCATGGTACCGGGCGGGAGCGGGGGCGCGGACCGGCGGCGGTGGCGAGGACCGAGCCCGCGAGGATCAGCGTGAACGCCGCCACGATGCCCGCCGTCAGCCGCTCGTCCAGGAAGATCGCGCCCGCCGCCACCGCGACCGCCGGATTGACGTACGTGAAGACCGTCGCCCTGGTCGGGCCCGCCTCCTTGATCAGTTCCAGGAAGGCCACGAAGGCGATCGCCGTGCAGACGACGCCCAGCGCCGCCAGCGCCGCCAGGACCGAGGCGGAGGGCATGGCCGACGGCCAGGTCAGCGCCGCCGCCGGGGCATAGACCAGTGCCGCCAGGGCCAGGCAGGGGGCGATGAGCTGGAGGGTCGGGACGTTCTTCAGGTGGCGGGCCACTATCAGGGGCGCCGTCGCGTAGCCCACCACCGTCACCAGTACCTCGGCCAGCGACTTCGCGTCGCCGCCCGTCAGGTGCGGGACCGTGAGGACCCCTACGCCGGCCAGGCCCAGGCCGAGTCCGGTGGCCCGCCTCGCCCCCAGCCTCTCCGTCTCGCCGAAGAAGCGGGCCAGGGCCACGCCCACGATCGGCACGCCGGCGATCAGCAGGCCCGCCGTCGAGCTGGAGAGGTGGCGTTCGGCGTCGGTCAGGGTCCACCAGGGGCCGATGATCTCGATGCACGCGAAGGCGAGCATCGGGCGCCAGTGGGCGCGGATCGTGCGGGGCAGGCCGCCCTGGCGTATCGCGAAGGGGAGCAGGAGTGCGGCGCCGAGGGCGCAGCGTGTGAACACCACCATGGACGGGGACACCGCTTCCACCGCCACCTTGATCATCAGGTAGGGGACGCCCCAGACCACTCCCATCAGGGAGAACAGGAACCAGCCGCGTGCAGTCATGCGGCGAGTCTCGGCCGCGTCACCCCGTCGTGTCTTGAACGCTGTTGCGGTACGCCGCCGGGGTCACTCCCAGGACCCGGCGGAACCAGCGGGTGAGGTGCGCCTGGTCGGCTAAGCCGACGAGTCCGGCGACCTCGGCGGGGCGCAGGCCGGACTCCAGGAGTCCGCGGGCCCTGGCGACCCGGTGCTGGGCGAGCCAGGCGTACGGCGGTACGCCCATCGTCGTGCGGAAGGCGCGCAGGAGCTGGTAGCGGGAGAGGCCGAGATCGGTGGCGAGGGCGGCCAGGGAGGGAGGGTCCAGCAGTTCGTCGGCGAGGCGGTCGCGTACGGACCTGGCGATGTGGTCGGCGCCGGGCAGGGTGTCGTTGCTCGCGCGGGCCGTGGAATGGCGGCGGGACAGGGCCGTGAGCAGCCAGGGCAGGCGGGACTCGGCCTCCAGGGGGTCGGGGCAGGTGCTGATGTCCGTGTGGGCGCGGCGGAGGGCGGTGGCCAGGTCCGGGTCGTGGAGCACGGCGTCCCGGAAGTGCGGGAAGCCCCCGGGGGTGCCGTCGGTGCCGTCGGTGAGGAGGGACGGCTCGGCGTAGAGGGCCTGGTAGGCGTATCCGTCGGAGGCGGCCGGGCCGCCGGTGTGCATCTCGCCCGGCTCCAGGACGACGATCGAGCCGGGGTAGGAGTGGATCCGGCCGCCCCGGTAGGCGATGACCTCCGAGCCGCCGACCGTGACGCCGATGGTGAACTCGGAGTGTGCGTGCGGCGCGTAGACGTGCTGGTCGAAGTGGGCGGTGAGGAGGTCGAGGGGCGGGCCGGCGCGACCCAGGCGTGCCCTGGTCCAGCTGGCCTGTTCTCGCATCTGTGCCTGTGTGCTCACCTCATACCCCCGGCTCACAGGGGATCAGAGGAAGTCGGTGGTGTCCAGATCGAAGGCGAAGGGTTCCGGGAGAGTCAGCGGTCTGCCGAAGGCCGCGGTGCAGAGTCGGTGGTAGTCGCTCCTCTCCGGCTCGGTGAACAGGGTGATCGAGGAGGCGTCGCGGTCGACGAGCAGGTAGAAGGGGATGCCACCGCGGGCGTAGCAACGGCGTTTGGCCTCGCGGTCGATATCCGGCCTGGTGAAGGTCACCTCCAGCACCATGGTGACTCCCGCACAGGGCATCCATGGTGGGGCCCCTCGGAAGAGCCACGGTGCGCGGGCGACGATCGTGCCGTCTGGAATCACATGGTCCTGAGGATGGCCGTGCGCGTGCCCCAGCTTCAGCCCTTTGTTCCCGGAGAACTGAACGTCGAACTCTGAGCGCAGATGGAGCTGTCTCACGATCCGGCTGATGCAGTGCTCGTGATGACCGTCCGGAAGTGATGTAAGGACGAACTCGCCCTCGACCAGCTCCGCCCGGAAACCCTCCGGGGTGTCCAGTTTGACGAACCAGTCCAGCAGCAGCTTCTGCGTGTACGGGTCCTGCGCCATAGCGGTGATGCTCCCCTCCGACGATCACTGACCAGACTGGGACACTGCGCGGATCACGTCCGTGGGTTGGGGAGCCGTTCCCTCGATGGTGTCGCTTGACCTTGCCGCAACGTCAACGTCTTCACTGGTCCCATGCGGATCGGAGAACTCGCCGCCGCCGTCGGCGTCACCACGCGGGCTGTGCGGCACTACCACCAGCTGGGCCTGTTGCCGGAGCCGGAGCGGCGGGCGAACGGGTATCGGGAGTACGGCCTGCGCCACGCCGTCGTGCTGGCGCGGATCCGGCGGCTGACCGAGCTGGGGCTCGGGCTCGCCGAGGTGCGGGACGTGCTGGCGGACGAGGCCGGTAAGGACCTGGTCGAGGTGCTGACCGAGCTGGACGAGGATCTGGCGCGGCAGGAGGAGGCCATCCGGGAGCGGCGGGGGCGGTTGCGGATCCTGCTGGAGGCGGAGGGCGGGCTGCCGGTCGAAGGGCCTGTGTCGCCGGAGTTGGCCGCCTTGTTCGCCGGGTCGGAGCAGTTGTCGGACTCGCCCATGGCCGCCAAGGACCGCGAGATCATGGCCTTCCTGGAGACGGCCATGCCGGACGAGGCGCGGGAGCAGCTCGTGTCGTCGTTGGGTGAGGCCCTGGGGAATCCCGAGGCCGTGGCGCGGGCCCATGAGGCGTACGCGCTGCTCGACGCGCTCGCCGAGGCCGAGCCGGACGATCCGCGGGTCGACGGGGCCGCCCGGGCCCTGGCCGACTGCATTCCCCCGGAACTGTTCCCGGAGGTCGGGGATCTCGACCACGACGACAGTGTCATGCGCGCCTTCTACGCCGATCTCGCTCCGGCCCAGGCGGAGGCGATCCGCCGGACGCTCCACATCCTCACCGAGGAGCGACGATGAGGATCGCGCGGCTGCTGGTCCGGCACGAGGTGCGCGTGCTCGTGAGCCTGGTGATGTGGGTGGCGCGGCGTACGCAGGGGACCAGGGGTGGTCAGGTCTTCGGGTACGCGCGCGGGCAGGGCGCGATGATGTTCGGGTTCGGCTTCGTGTGTGTCGTCGAGACCGTGGCGATGTCCGTGCTGCTGCGGGACTGGCCGACCGTGCACGCCGTCTTCCTCTTCGTGGACGTGTACAGCCTCGTCTTCGTCGTCGGGCTGCACGCCTCGTCGGTCGTACGTCCGCACGTACTGGATCCGGTCGGCGGTGAGCTGCGGATCCGGCGGTACGTCCATGTCGATCTGCGGGTGCCGCTGGAGCTGATCGCCTCGGTGCGGCGCGAGCTGCGGATGACGCACCAGCGGGCCGACGGCGAGCTCAATGTCGAGGTGGGCGCCCAGACGACCGTCACGATCGAACTGACGGAACCCGTCACCCATCTCACCTTCCTCGGGCGTCGGCGGGCGGTGCGTGTCGTCCGTTTCCACGCCGACGATGCCGACGGCCTCGTCCGCGCCCTCGGCCGGGCGCGCGTCTGAGGTCGACGCAGGTCCCCGTACGCTGTCGGCGGAGTTCGATTGAAGGAGTACGCGTGCTTGTCCTGCTGCCGCCGTCCGAAGGCAAGGCCTCTTCCGGCCGCGGAGCCCCGCTGAAGCCGGAGTCGCTGTCGCTGCCGGGGCTGACCGACGCCCGGGAGGCCGTTCTCACCGAGCTGGTCGAGCTGTGCGCCGGCGACGAGGACAAGGCGCGCGAGGTGCTCGGGCTCAGCGAGGGGCTGCGGGGCGAGGTCGCGAAGAACGCGGAGCTGCGGACGGCGGGAGCGCGGCCGGCCGGGGAGATCTACACCGGCGTGCTCTACGACGCCCTCGGCCTGGCGACCCTGGACGCCGCCGCCAAGCGGCGGGCGGCGCGCTCGCTGCTCGTGTTCTCCGGGTTGTGGGGTGCGGTGCGGGTGACGGACCGGATTCCGTCCTACCGGTGCTCGATGGGGGTGAGGCTGCCGGGGCTCGGGGCGCTGGGCGCGCACTGGCGTACGCCGATGGCGTCGGTGCTTCCCGAGGTGGCCGGGGGCGGGCTGGTACTGGATCTGCGGTCCGCCGCGTACGCCGCCGCCTGGAAGCCGAAGGGCGAGATCGCCGGGCGGACGGCGTCGGTACGGGTGCTGCACGCGCCGACGCGGAAGGTGGTCAGCCACTTCAACAAGGCGACCAAGGGGCGGATCGTGCGCGGCCTGCTGACCGCCGGGGCCGATCCGAAGAACCCGGCCGAGCTGGTCACGGCGTTGCGGGAGCTCGGGTACGTCGTGGAGGCCGAGGCGCCGGGCAGGGCGGGGCAGGCGTGGGCGCTGGACGTGCTGGTGGACGAGGTTCACTGACCGCCACGTGACGCATGTTGCAGCATGCGCAATGAGCTTTGCGCATGCTGCCGAGTCGGCGGCAGGATACCGCCATGGTCTCTCCCCCGCCCGCCTCCGTGCTGGACCTCGCGCCCGTCATCCCTGTCGTCGTCATCGAGGACGCGGGCGACGCCGTACCGCTGGCGCGGGCGCTGGTGGCCGGTGGGCTGCCCGCGATCGAGGTGACGTTGCGGACGCCGGCGGCGCTGGAGGCGATCCGGGAGATCGCCGGGCAGGTGCCGGGGGCGGTGGTGGGTGCCGGGACGGTGATCAGTCCCGGCCAGGTCGAGGAGTCGGTGGCCGCGGGCGCCCGGTTCCTGGTCAGTCCCGGCTGGACGGAGCTGCTGCTGGACGCGATGCGGGCGTCCGGGGTGCCGTTCCTGCCAGGGGTGTCGACCACGTCCGAGGTCGTGGCGCTGCTGGAGCGCGGGGTGCGGGAAATGAAGTTCTTCCCGGCCGAGGCCGCTGGCGGTACGCCGTATCTGAAGTCGCTCTCGGGGCCGCTGCCGCAGGCCCGTTTCTGCCCGACGGGCGGGATCGGCCCGGCCTCCGCGCCGGACTATCTCGCGTTGCCCAACGTCGGCTGCGTGGGCGGGAGTTGGATGCTCCCGCAGGACGCGGTCGCCGCCCGCGACTGGGGGCGGGTCGAGGAGCTGGCCCGTGCGGCGGCGGGGCTCAGCGCAGGTGGGACGTGTCGTTGAGGAGGCGGACGCTGGCGTTGCCGTCGGCGTAGTACGCCACGACCGACAGGGACGCGGCCGAGAGCTCCATGCGGAACAGGGACTCCGGCGGGGCGCCGAGGGCGAGCCGGACGAGCGTTTTGATCGGTGTGACGTGGGTGACGAGCAGCACCGTGCGGCCCACGTACGCCGCGACCAGCTTGTCGCGGGTGGCGGCGAGCCGGGTGGCCGTCGCCGCGAAGCTCTCGCCGCCGCCGGTGGGTTCGGCGTCCG
The DNA here is from genome assembly GCF_053643595.1 of Streptomyces sp. NPDC055506. Taxonomy (NCBI): domain Bacteria; kingdom Bacillati; phylum Actinomycetota; class Actinomycetes; order Kitasatosporales; family Streptomycetaceae; genus Streptomyces; species Streptomyces sp. NPDC055506. Next base: position 55,492 of record NZ_JBSHKH010000006.1, read on the forward strand.
GGGAGGCCAGCCAGGCGTTCAGGTCGTCGGGGTGGCGTTCGCGCACCTCGGCGAATGTGAGTCCCTCCCAGGCGCCGAAGTCGGTCTCGCGCAGTCCGTCGTCGATGCTCACGTCGAGCCCGAGCCGGGCGGCGACGATACCGGCGGTCTCCCGCGTGCGGGTGAGCGGCGACGAGACGACGGCCTGGATCGTGCCGCGCCTGGCCAGCAGTGCGGCGGCCCGCTCGGCCTGTTCCCGGCCGACGTCGGAGAGGGAGGGGTCGGTGCCACCGCTGCCGGAGAAGCGCTTCTGCGGGGTGAGGGGGGTCTCGCCGTGACGCAGGAGCACGAAGGTGGCGGGGGCACCCATGTCGGCGGGCGCCCAGCCCGGCGCGGCAACGGCCTTGGCGGCACGGGCGTCGGCGTCGGCTTTCACCGAGCGGGCGTCGGCGTCGGTATCTGCACGGACGTCGGGTGTATCCGCGTCGGCACGGACGCCCGGTACATCGGCGTCGGCCTGCTCGGCATCGGGCCCCGCACCGTCAGACGTGTCCAGCTCGGCCGTGGACGTGTCCAGCTCAGCCGTCGATGTCGACTCCGACCACTGTTCTCCCCTGGCCCCGGCGTCCATCGCCTCGTTGGCCAGCCGGTCCGCGTGCTTGTTCTGCTCCCTGGGAATCCACTCGTACGTGACCCGGCCCGGCGGGAACACCCGGGCCGACTCCGCCGCCAGGGGCTTCATGTCGGGGTGTTTGATCTTCCAGCGGCCCGACATCTGCTCGATGACGAGCTTGGAGTCCATCCGGACGTGGACCGTCGCGGCCGGGTCCAGTTCATGGGCCGCGCGCAGGCCGGCGAGGAGGCCGCGGTACTCGGCGACGTTGTTCGTGGCGACGCCGATGTACTCGGCCACCTCCCGTAGGGTCTCCCCCGTCGCCGCGTCGCTCACCACGGCCCCGTAGCCCGCGGGCCCCGGGTTGCCCCGCGACCCGCCGTCGGCCTCGACGATGAACTCCCGTACGGCCACCGCCCTGTCGCCCCTTACAGCCCCGACTCGGACGTGCGCACCAGGATGCGCCCGCAGTTCTCGCAGCGGATCACCGTGTCGGGCGCCGCCTTGCGGATCTCGGCCAGCTCCGTGAGGGCCAGCTCCTGCCGGCAGCCCTGGCAGCTGCGCGCGTACAGCTTCGCCGCGCCGATGCCGCCCTGCTGCTCGCGCAGCCGGTCGTAGAGCTTGAGCAGATCGGCGGGCACCGACGCGGCGACGACCTCGCGCTCCTTGGACGCCGTGGCGGCCTCGCCGTCGAGCTCCTCGAAGGCCGCGTCCCGGCGCGCGGTCGCGTCGTCGATCTTCGACTGGACGGAGGCGACCCGCTCGGTCAGCTCGGCCGCCCGCTCCTGCGCGGCCTCCCGGCGCTCCATGACCTCCAGCACGACGTCCTCCAGATCGCCCTGCCGCTTGGCGAGCGAGGCGATCTCGCGCTGGAGGTTCTCCAGGTCCTTGGGGGAGGTGACGGCACCGGAGTCCAGGCGCTGCTGGTCGCGGGTGGCGCGCTGACGCACCTGGTCCACGTCCTGCTCGGCCTTGGTCTGCTCGCGGGCGGTGTCGCTCTCCTCGGTCTGCGCGGCCACGAGCAGGTCGCGCAGCTGGATGTGGTCCTTGGCGAGCGACTCGATCTCGGCGTGCTCGGGCAGCGACTTCCGCTTGTGCGCGAGCTGCTGGAGGCGGACGTCGAGGTTCTGGACGTCGAGGAGTCGGATCTGGTCGGCGGGCGCGGCGTTCAGTTCGGGGCTCCCAGGGGGTCAGAAGTGGCGGAGGCCGCGTGCGCGGTCCAGGGGTCGGTGACCGTCTTCGAGACGTGGACGCGGAGGTCCCATCCGTGCCGGTCGGAGATCTCGTCGAGCTGGCTCGCGGCCAGCTCGCACCAGGGCCACTCGGTGGCCCAGTGCGCCGCGTCGAGCAGCGCGAGGGGGCTGTGGGCGCGGGCCTCGGAGACCGGGTGGTGCCGCAGGTCCGCGGTGAGGAAGGCGTCGACACCCGCGGCGCGTACGTGGTCGAAGAGGCTGTCGCCGGAGCCGCCGCTGACGGCGACCGTGCGCAGCACCGCCTCGGGGTCGCCGGCGACGCGGATGCCCTGCGCGGTGGCGGGCAGCCGCTCAGCGGCGCGGGCGGCGAACTCGCGAACGGTCAGCGGGTGGTCCAGGGCGCAGACGCGGCCCAGGCCCCGGCGACCTTCCGGGTCGGTGGGGTCAGGGACGAGCGGTCCGGTGACGCGCAGGTCCAGGGCGCCCGCGAGGGCGTCGGAGACACCCGGGTCGGCGGTGTCGGCGTTGGTGTGGGCGACGTGCAGCGCGATGTCGTTCTTGATGAGGGTGTGGACGGCACGGCCCTTGAAGTGGGTCGCCGCGACGGTCGTCGTGCCGCGCAGATAGAGCGGGTGGTGGGTGACGAGCAGGTCGGCGCCCAGCTTCACCGCCTCGTCGACGATCTCCTGGACCGGGTCGACGGCGAACAGCACCCGGGTGACCTCCTGGTCCGGGTCGCCCACGACGGTGCCGACCGCGTCCCAGGACTCGGCCCGCTCGGCGGGCCACAGGTTCTCGAGCGCGGCGATGACTTCAGACAGACGGGGCACGGGAGCAAGGCTACCCGTCTGATCTGTGGCGTTGAACCGCCACCGCCACCGTCGCGGTCACCGCCACCGCCCCCGCCACGGTCACCGCCATCGTCACCACCGCGTTCACCGCCACCGCCACCGTCACCGGCCCCGTAGGCCACCGCTCGGCCCGCCGAGCACAAATGCCCCTTTTCCTCAGGCGAATCGTTCCTGGAACACCCTTATGTGTGAAGCCGGAGCGCCCGGATTCCCCGCGTGTGGGACGAAAACTACGTTCGTCACTGGAGGTGACCGAACGATGACTGCCTGTGCGATCGAGCCTTCGGCGGCACACGAGGACGGGGACAGGGCGGGGCCGGTGAGCTGCGCGCTCTCCGCCGACGGTGCCTACGCCGCACGCCTGGCGTCGGCCGGCGACTCCTGGTTCCCGGAGCGCTGGACCCTGGACGGCCCCGAACCCTACGCGGTGCCGCTGCCCCGCAATCAGCCGGAGGAGCCGGGCACCGAGGTGCAGCCGATGGCCGACGGGCGGGTCCTCATCCACCGCCTGGTGGCCGGGCGGCACGCGTTCTCACTGCTGTACCCGACCGGGCCCGGCACCGGCGAGCTGCCCCTGGGCGCGATCGAGTGCCCGGACCCGGCCGCCCGGCTGCGGCTGCTGCCGCCCGCCCCCGGCGGCGAGCGGGCGTACGCCCTGGCGGTCGGCCGGCGTTCGACGGCGGTGTGGCTGGTGGCCGGCGGCCCCTCCGGGCCCGAACAGCTGGCCGAGCTGCCCGGCCGCTGCTCGGGCGGCGTCTGGCTGGACCCGACGGGGCGGCTGCTGGCCCTGGACCGGGAGACCGGCGGCCCCACCAAGGCCGTTGCGGTGGATCTGGAGCGCGGCGGCCAGGTGTCCCCGCTACTGCAGATCGCCGCCGACAGCGACGACCGGCTGCTGCTCGCCGACCACGACAGCGGGCTGCTGATCGTCCGCTCGGACGCGCCCTCGCCGGGCCAGGACCGGCTGGGCTGGGGCGTCCTGGGCAGCACCCTGCCGGTGCGCTTCCCGGAGTGCCTGCGGCTGCGGGACTGCGCGGTCACGCCGTTCGCGATCCAGCCGGGACAGGTGCTGACGCCGGAGAGCTGTGCGGTGGCGCTGCGCGTGGACGGGCCGGCGGGCAGCTGGGTCGCCGTGTGGCGGCCGGCCGAGCGGCGGGTGCACCATCTCCCGGCGCCCGAGGGGTGGTTGGCGGGCACCGGCCTGTGGACGCCGGAGGGAGTGCTGCGGCTGCCGTACGCGACGGAGCTCGTGCCGTGCGGAGTGGCGCAGGTGAGCCCGCCCGGGGCGGCGGTGCAGGAGCCGGGCAAGGAATCAGGGCAGGAGGCGGGCGCGCGGACAGCCGGCACGACCGCCGCACCGGGGCATCCCCCTGAACCGGGACCGGAACCGGAACCAGGACCGGAACCAGGACCGGGACCGGAACCAGGCCCGGCAGCGGAACCGGCACCCCCGCCCCCCTCCGCCCCCCGCCCGGTGCCGCTGCAGCAAGCGCCATTGGGACGGCTTGTAACGAACTAGTGCCGGTTGGCGTGGCCGCCTGGATCCCGGGTGCGGGGTGCCGGTTACACTCGCCCGGCTGTAAGAAAGATCATGTTGACGGGGTGAATTCCATCCGATGAGCGACGCCGGCACCAACCAGTTGCACGCTGACGACGTCCAGGAGACCTCCACCGGCCCAGGCCGGCACCGTGGCGAGGTCTCCACGCACGACGGCGAGACGGCTCCGCGCGGTCGCCACCGCAAGCCGGTGGCGGAGACCGAGCAGACCGAGACGGCGGCCTGACGGAACGTCAGTGACCGAACAGCGAACGGCCCCACCCCTTGTATGAGGGGCGGGGCCGTTCGGCGTTCCTCAGCCGCGTCTCAGTCCCAGCACCTCCGCCGCCGCGAAGGTCTCCCCCATCGGCCGGTCCGCGTAGTACGGCCCGAGGACGGCCTCCAGCTCGTCGTACGTGAAGGTGTCCTGCTTGCTGTCGAACTTGGCGGCGACCCGCGGCCGTTCGACGACGGCGACCATCCCGCCGTGCACCACGAGGAGCTGCCCGTTCACGTGGGCGGCCGCGGGTGAGGCCAGATAGCCGACGAGCGGGGCGACATGCTCGGGGGCGAGTGGGTCGATGGCGTTGCCGGAGGGCTGCTCGACGCCCGCGAAGACGTCCTCGGTCATCCGGGTGCGGGCGCGGGGGCAGATCGCGTTGGCCGTCACGCCGTACTTGCCGAGGGCGAGGGCCGTGGAGGTGGTGAGGCCGACGATCCCGCCCTTGGCCGCCGCGTAGTTGGGCTGCCCGGCGGAACCGGCGAGGAACGCCTCCGAGGAGGTGTTCACGATCCGCCCGAACACCGGCTCCCCCGCCCGCTTGGACCGCTCCCGCCAGTGGGCGGCGGCGAACCGGGTGGTGTTGAAGTGCCCCTTGAGATGCACCCGGAGCACGGCGTCCCACTCCTCCTCGGCCATCGAGAAGACCATGCGGTCGCGCAGGATGCCCGCGTTGTTGACCAGGATGTCGAGCCTGCCGTACTCGGCGACGGCCGACTCGACCAGTTCGCCCGCCTGCCGGAAGTCGGAGACGTCGCCGGTGTGCGCGAGGGCGGTCCCGCCCGACGCCCGGATCTCGGCGGCGACCTCCTCGGCGGGCCCGGCTGAGGCCGCGCCGCTGCCGTCGCGGCCGGGCTGCCCGTAGTCGTTGACGACCACGGCGGCGCCGAGCCGGGCGAGTTCCAGCGCCTCGGCCCGGCCGAGCCCGCGGCCCGCGCCCGTGACGACGGCGGACAGTCCCTGCAGAGGCAGCGGCATGGTGGGCGTCCTCACATCTCGATGCATGTACGCAGGGCGGTCCCGGTCCGCATCTGGTCCAGGGCCTCGTTGACGTCGGCGAACGGGACCCGGTGGGTGATCAGGCCCGCCAGGTCGACCCGGCCCGCGCGCCACAGGGCGATGGTGCGTTCGTAGGAGCGCAGGACGTCTCCGCCGCCGTACATGGACGGCAGGACGCGCTTCTCGTCGAAGAACAGCTCGAACATGTTGAGCTGGAGGAAGTCGTCCATGGCGCCGGCGCCGACCACGACGAGGGTGCCGCCGCGCCGGGTGGTGTCGTACGCGGTCCGTGCCGTGGCCGACTTGCCGACGACCTCGAAGACGTAGTCGAAGCCCTCACCGGCGGTGACCTGCTGTTTGGCGTCAGGCAGTTCGTCCGGGGAGATGGCCCTGGTGGCGCCGAACCCGATAGCGGCCTCACGGCGCGAGGCGATGGGGTCGACGGCGACGATCTCGGCGGCGCCCCGCAGCCTGGCCCCCTGGATCACCGAGATGCCGACGCCCCCGCACCCGATCACCGCCACCGACGAGCCGGCCTCCAGGTCCGCCGTGTTGAGCGCGGCGCCCAGTCCGGTCGTCACACCGCAGCCGATGAGGGCGGCGATGTCGAAGGGCACGTCGTCGGGTATCGGCACCGCGCAGCCGGCGTCGACCACGACCTCCTCGGTGAAGGTGCCGGTGCCGGCGAAACCGAAGACGTCCCCGCCGGGGCGCTTGAAGTTGGGCGTGCCGGCGTTCATGAACCCGGCCAGGCACAGTTCGGTCTGGCCGCGCTTGCAGGCGGGACAGGCGCCGCAGGCGGGCAGCCAGCACACGACAACCCGGTCACCGGCCTTCAGGTGGCCTACGCCCTCGCCGACTTCGAGGATCTCCCCCGCCCCCTCGTGCCCGGGCACGAACGGCGCGGGCTGCGGCAGCACCCCGCTCATCGCGGACAGGTCCGAGTGGCACAGGCCCGTGGCGCGCACCCTGATCCGCACCTTGCCGGGTCCGAAGCCCACCGCCTCGACGTCGTCGAGGACCTCCAGTTTGTCCTGGCCGATCTCGTGCAGTACGGCTGCGCGCATGGTGCGGCTCCCCTCGTACGGCGTTCTGGATCAACGTCGTTCTGGACTCAGGTGTGTTCGACGATGGTGTCGGCGAGGACGGGCGCGTCGTCCCTCCCTGCCGCGCCGACGGCGACCCTGGTGGACTCGCGCGTGTGCCACATGCGGATCCGCAGCGTCTCCCCCGGGTACACGACCCCGGCGAACCGGGTGGTGTAGGTGCGCACCCGGGTCACGTCCCCGCCGAGCAGCGTGTCGACGACGGCCTTGAGCGTCATGCCGTAGGTGCACAGCCCGTGCAGGATGGGCCGCTCGAACCCGGCGACCTTGGCGAACTCGGGGTCGGCGTGCAGGGGGTTCCAGTCGCCGGAGAGGCGGTAGAGGAGGGCCTGGTCCTCGCGGACCTGCCGGTCGACGACCCGGTCCGGCTCACCGGCGGGCGGGTCGAGCCGGGCGGACGGGCCGCGGTCGCCGCCCCAGCCGCCCTCGCCGCGGATGAAGATCTGGGCGTCGTTGGTCCACAACGGGCCCTCGGAGTCGCCGGCTTCGGTACGCAGGACCAGGACGGCCGCCTTGCCCTTGTCGTACACGGCGGCGATCCGGTTGGTCGCGGTGGCGGTGCCCGTCGCGGGGATGGGCCGGTGGATGACGAGGCTCTGGCCGCCGTGCAGGACACGGGCGAGGTCGACCTCGATGCCGGGCATGGACAGCCCGCCGGTCACCCCGGGCTTTCCGCCGCCCGCGACGGTGGCGAAGCTCGGCAGGACGTGCAGCCGGGACTCCAGGGTGTAGCGCAGCTCGTCGGGGTCGGTGGCGGGGGTGCCCGCGCCGATGCCGAGGTGGTAGAGCTGCACGTCCTTGTGGTCCCAGGTGATCTCGCCGGTCCGGGGTTCGGCGGCGAGCGCCTTGACTGCGTCGATGGGCATGGGGCTCCTGATCGCCGTAGGAAGACCTCGGCTCGCCGTGGAAGAGACCTCGGCACGGCCGTCCGCACCGTCGGCCGCACCGAGGCCGTCTGGGACCGAACCGGAACGGACCGGAACGGACCGAACCGGAAAGGACCGACTTCAACTGGAACGCGTTCCAGTCCCGCGCCCTCTGTATAGCCCAGGCCCCCACACTTGTGAAGCCTCCTGACGCTGTGTCAGATGCCGGGGTTCCGGGAGGACGGCCACCCGGGGGTGACGTTTGTCCTGCCGAACTCCGTACAACCGCATCTGCCGCCCACCGCGCCGGATCGGGGACGGGGCGGGCGCCGAAGGCGGGGGCGACGCGGGCGCCGACGGCACGTCCGGGGCGGTCGTCGGAGGCGGGAACGGGACGGCCGCCGCGGCCGGGGCAGGTGCGGGCGGCGTAGGCAGGCCCGGGGCAGTCGCCACAGGCAGGGACGGCGCGGGCGCCAAAGGCACGGCCGGGGCGGCCGCCGGAGGCGGGAACGGGACGGCCGCCGCGGCCGAAGGCGGGGCGGGTGCGGGCGGCGGAGGCGCGGGCGGGGCGGTCGGTATGGGCAAGGTCTGTGCCGCTGGTGAGCTCGGATCCTTGGGCGGGCCCTGGGGCTCCGCTGGGCTCGGCGGGACGGGGGGTCTGACCGGGCTGACGGAGCGGCTTCCGATGGCGGGTGGGTCGCAGACGGCGGGGCCGCGGGCGAGGGGCGGGTTCGCGGTGACGGCGGAGCTGCCGCTCGACGTCGATACGGCGGACGCGCGCCCGGCGGTGGCGGAACCGGCGTGACAGTTCGCCGGCCGACGGCAAGCGGCTGGGGCTGAGAGCAGGCGGCAAACGCCCAGCCGCTACCGTCCTCCCCCGACGGCCCGAGCCCCCGAGAGGCGCGGCCCGGCGGGCTCCCTGCCGCGGATGCGCCACCGGCCGTGGCCGAACCGGCGTGGCCATCCGCCGTCCGATGCCAGGCCCCCGACAGTCCAAGCCAGGCCCAAGCGCTCCACCGCCCCCTCCCCCTCCCACCGGGGGCAGGCCCCCTACGGCAGGACACCCCCGTGTACGTTGGCCGACGAGTCGCGTCGTAGTACGACGGCGTTGGCAACGGCTGGGGGAAATGGAGCACATGGGACGCGTCGCCGTCATCACCGCGCCGAACATCGGGTACCGCAACACGGGCATGCTGACCGTGGACTTGGCGTTCGAGTCCCTGCGGCGGCGGATGACCGCCGAGGGCGTCGAGGTCGACGCCACCTGGTTCACCCTGCACACGCCGGAGACCGTGCCGCTGCGCGAGTGCGCACGAGGCACCGGCTTCCCGTTCCGCTTCCTTCCGCTGGCCGAGCACCTCGACACGCTCCGCGACCACGACGCGGTCGTCTTCTGGGGCGACTTCCTGCACACCCGGCACTATCTGGCGCAGGACGCCACGAACCGTCTGCTCGACTTCGGCATCGCAGCGGACCGGGACGCCGCCCGGAACCTGCTGAACCGGACCCTGCTGTTCGCGGACCAGCCCGACGAACTCCTCACCCGGACCCTCAGCTACGGCGGGACCATCCTGCACAACACGCAGTCCGACTACGAGGACAAGGAGTACGGCCCCCTGTTCGCCCGGCTGGTGACGCGCAACCACCGCACCTGGGTGCGTGACCCGCTCTCGGCCGCGAAGATCGCGCACCTGCGCGGGGACCGTACGACCGACTACTTCGGTTCGGACGCGGCGCTGCTGTCCCGCCCGGGCGACCTCGACCACCTCCCCACGACGGACTGGTCCCGGTCGGTACCGTACGGCGGCGCGATCGGTGTGTTCCTCGGCGCCAGGACACCCGTCCCCGAGTGGCTGCCCGCCGCCTGCCAGGACCTGTCCGACCGCCTGGGCGCTCCCCTGGAGTGGCTGCCCTGGTTCGACCGGGACGTGCCCGCCCCGGTCGGCCACATCGGGGCCCGCCCGGGCGACCACACCATCGGCGACCTGGTGGGGGTCCTGCCCCGCTACCGGCTGGTCATCACGGACACCTACCACCTGGCGGTCAACGCCTGGGGCGCCGGCACCCCGGCGGTGTGTGTCGGCGCGCCCGAGCCGACCCCGAAGACCCACGACGACTACCTGACGCTGAGCGATGTGAAGAAGCACGTCTTCCACATGGCGTACGACGCGACGGACTTCTATCTGTCCACCCAGGAACCGCACGAGCAGAGCATCGACCGGATCGTGCGGCTCGTGGAGGGCGGCGGGGCCGACGCCGTGGCGACCCGCATACGCGAGCACGCCGACCACTCGGCGAAGGCCTTCACCGGAACACTGGCCTCGCTGCTCGACTCGCCCCGCCCTACCCCGGGCGCGTGACCGACAGACCCATCCGCGTACTGCTCGCGGAGGACCAGGGCATGATGCGCGGCGCGCTCGCGTTGCTGCTCGGCATGGAGGACGGCAGCGAGGTGGTCGCCCAGGTGGCGGCCGGTGACGCGATCCTGGACGCGGCTCTCGCCCACCGCCCCGACGTCGCCCTCCTCGACATCGAACTCCCGGGCAGGAGCGGCCTGGACGCCGCCGCCGACCTGCGGACCCGGGTCCCGGACTGCCGCGTGCTGATCCTCTCCACGTTCGGCGCCCCGGCTATCCGGCCGGGCGGTGGAGGCGGGGGCCACCGGCTTCCTCGTGAAGGACGGCCCGGTGGAGGAACTGGCCGCCGCCATCCGCCGTGTCCTGGCCGGCGAGACCGTGATCGACCCGCCCAGCGCCGGCCCCGACCCGCCGACCAGCCGCAGGAGCGACACTCTCAAGTCCTCGGCGGACGGCGCGACCGTCGCCGACATCGCCGCCCGGCTTCATCTCTCGGAGTCGACCGTCCGCAACTACCTCTCCTCCGCCATCGGCAAGACAGGCACCCGCAACCGCGCGGAGGCCCTGCGCGAGGCCCGCGGCCAGGACTGGCTCTGAGCCCCGAGTCCGGTAGCAGGTCCCGGAAACACCGGCCGCCCTACCGCTCCCGCGGCATCCGCGGCAGCCAGACCCACATCAGGAGCACGCCCGCGATCAGCACCCCGGTCCCCACCCGGAAGGCCAGCGCGTAGCCCTCCGTCAGCGCGGCCGGTGTTCCGCTGCCCGCCGTCCGGGCCGCCGCGAGGGTGGACAGGACGGCCAGGCCCAGTGAACCGCCCATCGTGCGGGAGGTGTTGACGAGGCCGGAGACCAGGCCGGCCTCGCCGGGGGCCGCGCCGGAGGTGGCCAGGGCGGCGAGCGGTGTCGACGCGAGTCCCGCGCCGAGCATCATGAGGATGCCGGGGACGAGGATCGCCGTGGCGAAGGAGCCCTCGGCGGTCATCCTGGACTGCCAGGCGAAGCCGGCCACGGCGACCAGTGTGCCCAGCACCGCCACGGTGCGCGGGCCGGCCGCCCGCATCAGCCGGGGCGCGAGCTTGGAGCCGAGGACGACGGCCAGGGAGCTCGGGACCAGGGCGACTCCGGCCTCCAGGGGCGTGTAGCCCAGGACGTTCTGCGCGTACAGGGTCATGAAGAACCACATGCAGAACATCGCGAAGCCGCACAGGAACATCGAGACGTTCGCCGACGCCACCGACCGCAGGCGCAGCAGCCCGAGCGGCATCAACGGGCTCGCGGTGCGGGCCTCGACGGCGAGGAACAGGGCGATCAGCACGAGCCCGGCGAGCAGCGGCAGCAGCGTGGCCGCCGCCGTCCAGCCCTCCGCCTCCGTCTGGGAGATGCCGTAGGCGAGCGTGCCGAGCCCGGTCGTCACCAGCAGCGCGCCCGGCAGGTCGAGCCGCCGCCGGTCCCCGGCCCGGCCCTCGACGAGGAACCAGGCGGCGGCGCAGAGCACCACGACCCCCACGGGCACGTTGATCAACAGCACCCACCGCCAGGACAGCGCCTCCACCAGGAGCCCGCCGGCCAGACCGCCCGCCGCGCCGCCGGCGCCGCCGACCGCCGTCCAAGTCCCTATCGCCCGGGCCCGGGCCGGGCCCTCCGGCACCGACGAGGTGAGGATGGTCAGCGTCGAGGGCGCCAGCACCGCCGCGCCCAGCCCCTGTACGGCCCGTGCGACCAGCAACTGCCAGTCGTCCTGCGCCAGTCCGCCCGCCACCGAGGCCAGGGTGAACACACCGAGCCCGACGAGGAACATCCGCTTGCGGCCGTAGAGGTCTCCGGCCCGCCCGCCGAGCAGCATGAACCCGGCGAAAGCGATGGTGTAGGCGTTGACCACCCACTGCAGGCCCTGCTCGCTCAGCCCGAGCCCGGTCCGCATCGAGGGCAGCGCCACATTGACGACGGACACGTCCAGTACGACGAGGAACTGGCCGGCACAGGTGAGCGCCACCACGAGCCAGGTGGGAGGCGACGCGGTACGGCGGGGTGTTCGGGTCCTTTCCGCGGCTTCAAGCATGGGTGTCATGCTCTCAACCACTCCATGCTCCTGGCATCGGGATTTCGGCCTAGGGCCGGCGGGGCCGGACCTAGGCCCCTTCCCCAAGAGAAGGTCAAGAATTCGTTAGAGTGCCGAAGCAACGGAATAGTTGCCTGCACATACAAGTTCAGGCACCACGTAACCGCACCACGTAACCACACCCCCCGGCCTGGAGGCCCCTCTCAATGACGCAGACGACGACAGACCGTCCCGCCGGCAGAGCGAGCGGGGCCGTGGTCCCGGTGCTCGCCTTCGCGGGCATCGTTGTCGCGGTGATGCAGACCCTGCTCGTCCCGGTCATCAAGGATCTGCCGCAACTGCTGGACACCGACCCCGGCAACGCGACCTGGGTCCTGACCTCGACCCTTCTCTCGGGTGCGGTGGCCACCCCGATCATGGGCCGCCTCGGCGACCTCTACGGCAAGCGGCGCATGCTGATCCTCAGCCTCGCCGTCATGGTCGTCGGCGCGCTGCTCAGCGCGCTCACCAGCGATCTGCTGCTCATGATCACCGGCCGTACGCTCCAGGGCTTCGCGATGGGCGCGATCCCGCTCGGCATCGGCCTGATGCGCGACATGCTGCCCCGGGAACGGCTCGGCTCGGCGATGGCCCTGATGAGCTCCTCCATAGGCGTCGGCGGCGGCCTCGCCCTGCCCGCCGCCGCCCTGGTCGCCCAGCACGCCGACTGGCACGCCCTCTTCTACGGCGCCGCCGGCCTCGGTGTGCTCTCCATCGTCCTGACCCTCCTCGTCGTACCGGAGTCCCCGATGCGCGCCGAGGGCTCCTTCGACCTGCTGGGCGCGCTGGGCCTGTCCGCCGGTCTCGTGCTGTTCCTGCTGCCGATCACCAAGGGGAGCGACTGGGGCTGGACCTCCGGCACCACGCTCGGTCTGTTCGGCGCCGCCGCGGTCGTCCTGCTCCTGTGGGGCGTGATGGAACTGCGCCTCAAGGCCCCGCTGGTGGACCTGCGCACCACGGCCCGCCCGGCCGTCCTCTTCACCAACCTCGCCTCGATCATGGTCGGCGTCTCCTTCTACGTCGTCTCCCTGGTCCTGCCGCAGCTGCTCCAGCTGCCGACGTCCACCGGCTACGGCCTCGGCCAGTCGATGGTCGTCGCGGGTCTGCTCGTCGCGCCGCTCGGCCTGACGATGATGTTCACGGCGCCCGTCTACGCCCGGCTGTCCGCGAAGTACGGCCCCAAGGTCACCCTGATCCTCGGCCTGCTGATCATCGCGATCGGCTACGGCGCCGGCCTCGGCCTGATGAGCGCCGCCTGGCAGAGCCTGGTCATCGCGGTCCTGCTGGGAGCGGGTATCGGCCTCGCCTACTCCTCGCTGCCCGCGCTGATCGTGGGCGCGGTCCCGGCCTCGGAGACGGGTGCGGCGAACGGCCTCAACACCCTGATGCGTTCCATCGGTACGTCGGTGTCGAGCGCCGTGATCGGCATGGTGTTGGCCAACACCGCGAACAACGTCGGCGGGGTCGCGATCCCGACCATGCACGGCTTCCGGGTCTCCTTCCTGATCGCGACCGCCGCGGTCGCCGTGGGCCTGCTCTTCGCCCTCTTCCTGCCCGGCCGCCGCCCGGCCGCGCACCCGCAGCTGCGGGCGAGCAGCGAGGAGGACGCCAACCTGGAGCACGCCGAGGCCGTCCTGCGCGGCTTCCGCGGCCGGGTCCTGGACGCGGACGGCGCTCCGGTCGCCCGTGCCAAGGTCACGCTGATCGACCGGCGGGGCCGCCAGGCCGGCGCGACCCTCTCCGCCGAGGACGGCAGCTACGCGCTCACCGTCCCCGACCGGGGCTCCTACGTCGTCGCCGCCCGGGCCCCGGGCCACGCGCCGCTCGCCTCGTCGGCGACCCATTCGGGCGACGACCGCCCGGTCGACCTGGACCTGCCCCTGCCGGGCGAGACGGTCCCCGCCTGACCGCCGCCCTGCTACTCCGCTACTCACCGGTACCCCCTGTCGTGCGTCGGCAGGGGGTACGGCACGATGGGCGCCCATAGCCGTCGTACGACCGGAAGGACCCCCATGCCGCCCGCGGCCCCGAAGCCCGAGATCCTGGTCGCGTTCGAGGCGGCGAAGGGGTTCATGCCCGTGGACGAGGGGCTGGCCCTGTACGCGGCGGCGGTGGAGGCCGGGCGGCTGGGGCTGCCGTTGCTGGAGGTCGGGACGTACTGCGGCCGGTCCACGATCCTGCTCGCCGACGCGGCCCGTGAGGCGGGGGTGAGCGCGCTGACCGTCGACCACCACCGCGGCAGCGAGGAGCAGCAGCCGGGCTGGGAGTACCACGACCCCGAGACGGTCGACCCCGAGATCGGCCTGATGGACACGCTGCCCACGTTCCGCCGGACCCTGCGCAAGGCGGGCCTGGAGGACCACGTGGTGGCCCTGGTCGGCCGCTCCCCGCAGATCGCCGGGTTCTGGCGCACTCCCCTGGCCCTGGTCTTCATCGACGGCGGCCACACCGACGAGCACGCCACCGCCGACTACGAGGGCTGGGCACCGCACCTCGCGGAGGGCGGCCTGCTCGTCATCCACGACGTCTTCCCGGACCCCCAGGACGAGTTCACCGGCCAGGCCCCGTACCGCGTCTACCTCCGCGCCCTCGCCTCCGGCGCGTTCACCGAGACCTCGGCGACGGACTCCCTGCGCGTACTGCGGCGTACCGGCCCGGGTATCTAGGCGAACGGCTGGCCGGGTGAACCGAGCCCCCCGTGCCCCCTCCCGGTCGGCCCACGGGCGGCGTGGCGTGGCGTTTGGGGGGCGGTTGCTGTTCGAGGATCCGGGCGCGTGGCACACACCATCGCATTCGCAGAGCTCGTGGAGAAGCAGCGTGCGGCGGACGAGGCGCACGCCCGTATGCGGAAACTGCGGGACGCCTACGGTCCGCCCACCCAGACCAAGTGGAGCGACCAGCAGACCACGACGTGGGAGACCGCCTGGCGGGCCTGGCGGGACCTCGCCCGTGACGTACAGGCGGCGGTGACCGCGTACGCGAAGCAGGAGGACACACCCCGCCAAAAGGTCGAGGCGGAGGTGAAGGATGCGGTACGGCACGGCGACCCGGGCACTCCCGGGGCCGGGCCACCGCCCAGCGCGTGAGCGCTGTCGCGCCGACACACGACGCGAAGTACGGACCGCAGATCGCAGCCCCTCGCTCTATGCAGCCGCTCCCCGGACGGAGGCACCCGGCACACGCTTCACGCGCATGAGGTCGGGAGCCTCCGCCGTCACGACTCCGGACAATTTAGGTGAAAGGGCAAGGCCTCAACGTGCCGGACAGGAAGGTGAGGTTGCCGACGTATACCCACCCCATGTCGTCGTCGAACTGTTCCCGCCCGTAGTACCACATGTTGCCGTGAATATTGCTCTCATAGCACCATGCGTAGAATTTTCTGCCCTCAAGCGCGAACTTCCCATCCTCGCAGGCCGAGTAGGGACCCTTCTTGAGGGGGAGCGTCTTCTTGAGCCGGAAGACTCCGCTGGAATTGTTGACCTTTATGGCGTTCGACCAGCAGTAGTCGTCCGCACTGGCACTCGACGCATTGATGCCCACGAGAGACACCCCCATCAGAGCGCCGGTGGCCAGAAGCGACGCAACCCGTTTCGTGAACTTCACGCAACCCCCGCAATCTTGATGATGACGTGTACGCGCTAACATTAGCTCGCCCACAGGGCAATCGCACGCACTTTCGAGTCAAGTTGCGACGTGAGGGCAGTCGGAGCCCGCCGTAAGCTGACAGGCGTGTCGCACACGGACCCGGACTTCGAACCTCCCCAGCCCCGCCGCCCCCGTCGCGGCCCCCTGGCCGTCGCACTCGCTGCGTTGGTGCCGGGGGCGCTGCTCGGCTGGCTGGTATACGAGACGGCCGGCGACTCGGGGGACGACGGGGGTTCGGGGCGGGCGAGCGTGCGGCCCTCCGCGCCCGCCGCATCGAGCACGCCCTCCGACGACGCCAAGAAGCCGAACGCCTCCCCCGAGCCCACAGACGCCCCGTCGGCGTCGGCACCCGCCGCCTCCGGCCCGCTCAAGGGCAAGGTCGTCGTCATCGATCCAGGCCACAACCCGGACAACTTCCAGCACCCGTCCGAGATCAACCGCAAGGTGAACATCGGGACGAACTGGAAGGAGTGCGACACCACGGGTACGTCCACCAACGACGGTTACACCGAGGCCGAGTTCACCCTGGACGTCGCGCACCGGATGCGCACGCTCCTCGAGGAGCAGGGCGCCACGGTGAAGATGACGCAGGACGCCGACCGGCCGTACGGCCCGTGCGTGGACGAGCGGGCCCGGATCGGCAACGAGGAGAAGGCCGACGCCGTGGTCTCGATCCACGCGGACGGCTCGGGCACCGGCAACCGCGGCTTCCACGTCATCCTGCCCGGCGCGGTCCACGCGGGCTCCGCCGACACCCGCGCGATCGTCGCTCCCTCGCGCGATCTCGGCGAGCGGGTCGCGGGCCGCTTCGTGGCCGTCACCGGCAGCGCGCCCTCCAACTACATCGGCGACGGCTCCGGTCTCGTCACGCGTAAGGACCTGGGCGGTCTCAATCTGTCAACGGTTCCGAAGGTGTTCATCGAGTGCGGCAACATGCGCGATAGCAAGGACGCGGCATCACTGACCAGTGGCGCATGGCGACAGAAAGCGGCGCAAGGGATCTCTGAGGGGATCGCGGGGTTCCTGAACAGGTAGAAAGTTGCACTGGTTTCGACAGCGACCACACAGCCCTGCCATGCGCATGCTCAGTTCTTCCTCAAGTTGATTGCATATGCGTACGAAAGCTTGATCAACTTGCTTCGACCAGAGGTACTCACGGCCTCCAACGAGGAACGGGGAACACATTGAAGCGTCGTACAGCCCGGTTCGGAGCGATGGCCGTCGCTCTCACCGCATGCCTTGCGGGCACCGCCGCCACAGCCCAGGCCCAGCCGGTATCACTCACCACAGAGGCCCATACGGTCAGTGCGGCCGGAGCGCCCTTCTACCCGTACGGCAAGCTGGTGCACGTCAAGTCCCTCGGAACGAAGTGCGGCAAGAAGCCGCTCGCGAAGGCGTCCGGCCCGGGCGGCACCAGGATCGGCATATCCGAGACCAAGTCGGTCAGCACCACTCTGTCGAAGAACATCGGGGTGACCACCGACGTCATCAGCGCGGGTGTCGGCTGGGACGTACAGAAGAGCCGCAGCATCACAGTCAGCGGAAGCAGGGAAGTCTCTCGCGGCAAGCACGGAACGCTGACCGCTTACGCCAAGTACAGCGGCAAGAAGTTCGACATCTATGACAAGGTCCGGTTCAAGATTGTCGAGAAGAACAAGACAGCCTGGAAGCCGATCGGCGTCTGCTTCACGTACTCGGAGAAGTAACGGCGTGTAGGAACTGTCACCCGCATGGGTCAGAGTCGCCCGCCGGGCTCCCGGCGGGCGACGTTCTCGCAGGAGACGCAGTATCAGCCGTTGATCCCGGGCAGACACCTCTGCCGAGCGGGGGATACCCTCATCCGTACCATGAGGGGCCACCCCCGCGCTTCCCACCACGCCCTCGCGGCGCCACGGTGACAGCGGCGCCTCCACCGACGACGAGACGACTGGCGAAGGAACTGAAGTGAATATCCGCTCCCTCACTCGGGGCGACGGCGTGGTGATCGGAGCAGCGGTGTTGCTGTTCATCGCGTCGTTCCTCGACACGTACGACACCTCCGGCAGCGACATCCCCAACGCCTGGGACAACCTCGGCCTGGTGATGAGCATGTACGTCGGTGGCATCATCGGTGCGGCCTTGATCGTCCTCTCCCGCCTCCTCCCGGAGCGCAAGGTCGTCGGCCTCGACCTCGGCCAACTCGGTGTCGCGCTCTCGCTCTTCGCCGCATGGACTTCGCTCTGGACGATCTTCGACCCGCTGGGGGCATTCAGCGACAACCTCGGTGGTGCGGATGTCAGCGCGGGTTCCGGTCTCATCTTCGGCCTGATCGCTGCTCTTCTGCTCGCCGCCGCCGCCATCGCCACCCCCCTCGTCCCGGCCCTCAAGGGCGCCCTCCTCCCGGCCCCCCGCCCGGCCGCCCCGCAGCTCTACGGTGCCCAGCCCCCCGGTGGCTACGGCTACCCGGGCGCCCAGCAGCCCGGCGGCTACGGTCACCCGCAGCCCGGGCAGCCGGGTCAGCCCGGCCAGCCCGGTCAGCCGGGGCAGCCGTTCGGTGGTCAGCCGCAGCCGCAGCAGGCGCAGGCGCCGCAGGCACCGGCCGGGGACTTCTCGCCGTTCTGGTTCGCGGTGCCGGTGCCGCGTCCGCTGTTCGCCGAGGACGGTTCGCCGACGCCGATCGCCGAACTCGCCCCGGGTACCTGGTACCTGGCCGTCGAGCAGCGCGGCCCGGCCCTGGTCGCGCAGACGCAGGACGGCCGCCGCGGTGTCCTTCAGGACACTTCGGGCATCCAGCGCGGCTGAGCCCACGCCCCCCTTCACGGCCCCTCGCCCTTCCGGGCGGGGGGCCGTTGCCGTACAGTCGTCGCCCCAGTCGGCTGACGCACCGTCAGGAGGCAGGTATGCGGCTCGGTCTCGCACTCGGCTACTGGGGCCGCGGCCCCTCCCCCGACCACGTACCGCTCGCGCAGGAGGCCGAACGGCTGGGCTACGACTCGGTGTGGACGGCGGAGTCCTGGGGCTCGGACGCGTTCACACCGCTCGCCTGGATCGCCGCCCACACCTCCACCATCAAGCTGGGCACGGCGGTTGCCCAGATGGCGGCCCGCCCGCCTACCACCACCGCGATGCACGCCCTCACCCTGGACCATCTCTCCGGCGGCCGCATGATGCTCGGCCTCGGACTGTCCGGCCCCCAGGTGGTGGAGGGCTGGTACGGCCGCCCGTTCCCGGCGTCACCGCTCACCGCCACCCGCGAATACGTCGACGTCGTACGGCAGGTGCTCCGCCGCGAGGCCCCGGTCGAACTGCCGGGCCGCTTCCACTCCCACCCGTACCAGGGCCCGGACGCCACCGGACTGGGCAAGCCCCTCAAGCCGATCACGCATCCGCTCCGCGCCGACCTGCCGGTCCTGCTCGGGGCGGAGGGCCCGAAGAACGTCGCCCAGACGGCCCGGATCGCCGACGGCTGGCTGCCGCTGTACTGGTCGCCGACCCGGCCGGAGGTGTACGGCCCGGCCCTGGCCGGCCTGCCCGAGGGTTTCCTGGTCGCGCCGATGGCCCAGGTCCGGGTCTGCGACGACGTCGCCGAGGGCCTGCTGCCCGTCAAGATGATGCTCGGCTTCTACATCGGCGGCATGGGACACGCGGCCCGCAACTTCCACGCCGACCTGATGGCGCGCATGGGCTATGAGGAAGACGCCCGCCGCATCCAGGAGCTGTTCCTCTCCGGCCGCCGCGAGGAGGCCGTCCGCGCCGTCCCCGACGCCTTCGCCGACGAGATCTCCCTGGTCGGCCCGCGCGAACGGATCGCGGAGCGGCTGGAGTCGTGGCGCAAGGGGCCGGTGACGGACCTGCTGGTGCTCAGCCCCGACCGCCACACGCTGCGCGTACTCGCCGAGTTGAACGCCTGAGCGAATCCACGGGTTTCATCCAGAGTTCAAGGGCAACACGGATGACATGTCCCCTCGATATCGCAACGGTGCGAATCAGGCCGGCACGATCGTCGCGGTCGTGGCCGACATCATGGCTCTCATCCTGGGTCTGTGGATCCTGATGTATCTGCTGGACGCGAACCCCGGCAACTCGTTCGTCCAGTTCATCCACGACGCGGCCCGCTGGCTCGCCGGCTGGTCCCACGACCTCTTCACCTTCGACGAAGCCTGGGCCCGAGTGGTCTGCGGCTACGGCTTGGCAGCGGTGGTCTACCTGTTCGTGGGCCACGCGATAGCCAACAGGGCCCATCGCCACTGAAATCGCCTTAAGGGGCTCGCCCTTCAGGGGCGCGGGGCCGTGTCGACATGCGGCTCCGCCGCGTGGGCGCGACAAGCCACACACAACCCGCGCCCGCAAAACCGGCGAGCCCCCCGAGCTCCTAGGCGCAGCAGTCCGAGTCCAGCCCCACGGGCAACTCATCCCCACCGAACACCTGGCACGTGGCCTCGTGTCCACCCAACGCGGCCACGGCCAGCAACAACGACCCCGCGGTCCACGTGGTCAACTCCCGCGGCCAGATCGCGTCATCGTCGAAGACGTACCCCGTCCAGTACAGCCCGCTCTCCGCGTCCCGCAGATGCTGGATCGACTGCAGCACCTCCAGCGCCCGGTCGGACTCGCCCATCGCCCACAGCGCGAGGGCGAGTTCGGCCGACTCACCCCCCGTCACCCACGGGTTGGGCACGACACACCGCACCCCCAGCCCCGGGACGACGAAACGCTCCCAGTCCTCCTCGATACGGGCCTTGGCCTCGGCCCCGGTCAACGCACCCCCCAGCACCGGGTAGTACCAGTCCATCGAGTACCGGTTCTTGTCGAGGAACCGCTCCGGATGCCGCCGTATCGCATGCCGCAGGGCACCGGCCGCCAACTCCCAGTCCGGCTGCGCCTCTTCGCGCTGCTCGGCGATCGCCAGCGCGCACCGCAGGGCGTGGTGGATCGAGGAGCTGCCCGTCAGCAGGGCGTCCGCCGTGTCCGTGCCGTCGTCGTCGCGCCGCCAGCCGATCTGCCCGCCCGGCTGCTGCAGGCGCAGCACGAACTCCACCGCCGCGTACACCGCCGGCCACATCCGCTCCAGGAACGTGTCGTCGCCGGTGGAGAGGTAGTGGTGCCAGACGCCCACGGCGATGTAGGCGACGAAGTTGGTCTCCCGGCCGCGGTCGGTGACGTCGCCGGGCTCGCCGTCGGCGTAGGCCGCGTACCAGGAGCCGTCCTCGTTCTGGTGCCGGGCCAGCCACACGTAGGCCCGCTCGGCGGCCTCGTGCTCGCCGGCCGTGTCGAGGGCCATGGCCGCCTCGACGTGGTCCCACGGGTCGAGGTGGTGCCCCCGGAACCAGGGGATCGCACCGTCCTCGCGCTGCACGGCGAGGATGCCGGCGACGGTCGCGGCGGCCTGCCCTGCGGTGAGGACCCCGGGCAGGACCAGATGTTCCGTCCGGGGAGTGGTCACTGGGCGTCCGCCCCGGCGCCGGAGAGACGCGGCAGGTGCGGCTTGGTCGCGTACGCCACGAAGCTCTTGCCGATCAGCGGGTTCAGCGCCTGCTCGGCGACCCGGGTGGCCAGCGGCTTCTTCATGATGTCCCAGACGAGGAGCTTGTGGTACGCCCGCACCGGCAGCGCCTTGTCGTTGTCGACGCCGAACGCGCACTTCAGCCACCAGTAGGGCGAGTGCAGCGCGTGGGCGTGGTGGGTGCCGTAGGGCTTGAGGCCGGCCTCGCGGATGCGCGCCAGGAGTTCGTCGGCCTTGTAGATGCGGATGTGGCCGCCCTCGACCTCGTGGTAGGCGTCGGACAGGGTCCAGCAGACCTTCTCGGGGCCGTAGCGCGGGACCGTGATGGCTATCCGGCCGCCGGGCTTGAGCACCCGCACCATCTCCGCGAGGACGCCCTTGTCGTCCGGGATGTGCTCCATCACCTCGGAGATGATGACGACGTCGAAGGACTCGTCGGGGAAGGGCAGCGCCAGGGCGTCGCCCTCCATGGCCGTGGCGGTGGCGCCCTCGGGTGCCTCGCCGGCCTCCTTCATCGCCGCGAACCACTTGGCGACCTCGCGGATCTCCTCGCCGTTCTGGTCCAACGCCACGACCTGCGCGCCACGCCGGTAGCACTCGAACGCGTGCCGGCCGGCACCACAGCCGAGGTCCAGGACGCGGTCGCCCGGGGCGAGCGGGAACCGGGAGAAGTCGACGGTCAGCACGTGGCCCTGCTTTCGGAGTTGACGCCTTGTACATCTGTGGGAGCCGCGGACACCGCACCCGTGGGAGCCGCGGGCTCAGCCCCTGTCGAGGCCGCGGGGCGGTGGGTCCCGGAGTCTCCGTCGTCCGCTGCGGAGCGGCCCGCAACGGCGCTCTGGGACCTGGCGATCGCCTCGCGGTACCTGGCCACCGTGCCCTCCGCCGCCCTGGCCCAGGTGAAGTGCCGCAGCACTCGCTCCCGACCGGCCGCTCCGAGCCGCGCGCGCAGCTCCGCGTCGTCCAGCAGCCGGCCCAGACCGGCGGCCAGCGCGCCCGCGTCCCCGGGGGGCACCGCCAGGCAGGTCTCACCGTCACGGCCCGCGACCTCGGGTATGGCGCCGCCGGTCGTGGCGAGCAGGGGCGTGCCCGTCGCCATGGCCTCCGCGGCCGGCAGCGAGAAGCCCTCGTAGAGCGACGGCACGCACGCGACCTGCGCCGAGCGCACCAGGTCGACGAGTTCGGGGTCGGAGATGCCCTTGACGAAGTCGACGGCGCCGTCGAGGCCGTACCGCTCCATCGCCTGGGCGACGGGCCCCTCCGAGGGCCGCTTGCCGACGACGACGAGGTGCGCGCCGGGGTGCTCCGTGCGCACCTTGGCGAGCGCCTCGACCAGATGGACCAAGCCCTTGAGCGGCACGTCCGCGCTGGACGTCGTGACGATCCGGCCCGGCACGACGGGCACCGAGGGATCCGGCGAGAACAGGTCGGTGTCGGCGCCGATGTGGACCACATGGATCCGGTCCTGGCGTACGCCGAGGTGGTCGACGATCTCCTGGCGGGATGTGCCGGAGACGGTGAGCACGGAGGGGAGCCGGCGGGCGACGCGCTTCTGCATGCGGGTGAAGGCGTACCAGCGGCGCACCGACAGGCGCCGCTTCCAGCCGTCCGCCGCGTCCAGCTCCAGCTGCCGGTCGACGGTGATGGGGTGGTGGATCGTGGTGACGAGGGGCGCGCCCACGTCTCCCAGCAGCCCGTATCCGAGCGTCTGGTTGTCGTGGACGACGTCGAAATCGCCCCGGCGGGCACGCAGATGGCGGCGGGCGCGCAGCGAGAACGTCACGGGCTCGGGGAAGCCGCCGGTCCACATGGTCGCCACTTCGAGCACGTCGATCCAGTCGCGGTACTCGTCGCGCTTCGGGGTGCGGAAAGGATCCGGCTGGCGGTAGAGGTCGAGGCTGGGCAGCTCGGTGAGGCTCTGGCCGTCGTAGCCCTCGTCGAGGACGGGGTAGGGCTGGGCACCGATGACCTCGACGCGGTGGCCGAGGCGGGACAGTTCGCGCGAGAGGTGCCGGACGTAGACACCCTGGCCGCCGCAGAACGGGTTCCCTTTATAGGTGAGGAGCGCGATGCGGAGCGGTCGCAAGCCGTCGGCGGCGGGGTCCTCCGAGGGCCCGGCCTCCCTGGCCTCAGCGGTCACTCTGGCCCCCTTCTCCCTGCACTGTCCCGCGAGATTACGCCGGGACGCTAATCTAGAACAAGTTTCAGACTTGATCGTTCGGAGGCTCTGAATCTACCGGCAGGTAGGGGCGCTGTGACCAGTGGATCAGGTGATTCACGCCACGGCCGGTGCCGTGCCATGCTGTCTGATCACCAGCCCTCACGGACCGTCACGGAACGGGACCCGAGCCCCGCGGAAGCCAAGGTGAACACAGTGGCCAAGGTGGAAGCCAGAGCCGCAGCCCCCGCCTCCCCTCCCCTCACGGAGCGGCAGGAGGCCCGCCGTCGCCGCATCCTGCACGCGAGCGCGCAACTGGCCAGCCGGGGCGGTTTCGACGCCGTGCAGATGCGCGAGGTCGCCGAGTCCTCGCAGGTGGCGCTCGGCACCCTCTACCGCTACTTCCCCTCCAAGATCCATCTGCTGGTCGCCACGATGCAGGACCAGTTGGAGCACATGCACGGCACGCTGCGGAAGAAGCCGCCGCAGGGCGAGTCGGCGGCCGAGCGGGTCGCGGAGACGCTGATGCGGGCCTTCCGCGCACTGCAGCGCGAGCCGCATCTGGCCGACGCGATGGTCCGGGCTCTCACCTTCGCCGACCGCAGCGTGAGCCCGGAGGTCGACCAGGTCTCGCGGCAGACGACGGCGATCATCCTGGACGCGATGGGTCTCGAGGACCCGACGCCGGAGCAGCTCTCGGCGGTCCGGGTCATCGAGCACACCTGGCACTCGGCGCTGATCACGTGGCTGTCGGGCCGCGCCTCGATCGCCCAGGTGCGGATCGACATCGAGACGGTGTGCCGGCTGATCGCCCTGACGAATCCGGAGGGGCAGGGGCCGGAAGGGCAGAAGTAGGACCTACGAGACGGGTTCCCTTCGCCGGCATGGTCCGGATCAGGTAATGGGGGTCGCCTTCCGTTCGCTCGGCCTCTCGACCTTGCGTCCTTCCGGCCTCTCAGCCCTACCGTCGCAGTCGGCACCGGCGGAAACCCATACCTCCTGGTTTCCTGCCAACGTCGGCTACTCCGGTCGGACTCCCTCACTCGCCTCGTAGGCCAATTCCAGGCTAGAACTTCTGCCCGCAGAAGGAACCCCCTTATGCGAGATTTTTCCGAATTGTTCCGACTGGTGGATCATAAGAGGTAAGAGCGACTGCTGGGACATACCGGACGTGGAGGTGTCCTCATGTCGAAGTACCTCTTCAAGGTCAAGCTCACCCCGGAAGGGCTGAAGGGTCTGCTCAGCGAGGGCGGCAGCGCGCGGCGTGAGGTCGTCGGGCGCATGGTCGAGGGCCTCGGGGGCCAGGTGGAGACGATGTACTGGGCGTTCGGCGACGACGACGTCTACCTCACGGCGGAGCTGCCCGGAAACACCTCCGCCGCGGCCATGAGCATGGTCGTGTCGGCCGCCGGCGGGGTGCGCACGCGCACGGTCGTACTCCTGTCGGCCGACGAGGTCGACGAGGCGGTCCGGCAGAAGGTGCAGTACCGGCCCCCCGGCGCCTGACCCCCGCACCGCCGGGCGGGCGGCGGGCGGCAGGCGGCAGGCGGCAGGCGGCAGGCACTATTCCTCCGGCGGGAAAACCGCCTCGCCGCCACCCCCCAGCGTGATCACGATCGCCTCCACCGGGCAGCTCTCCGCCGCCTCCAGGACCCGTTCGTTCGCGTCCGTGTCCGGGGCGAGCGGATGGGACTGGCGGGCCGGGTCCAGGCGGAAGCCGTCCGGGGCGTGGTGGACGCACTGGGCACTGCCGATGCACAGGGAGCGGTCGACCTCGACGTGCCAGCGGTCGCCCATCGCTACGCTTCCGCCGGGAGATGGATCATCTTGTGCTCCAGGTACTCCCCGTACCCCTCGGGTCCGAACTCCCGCCCCAGGCCCGAGTTCTTGTAGCCGCCGAAGGGGCCCAGCATGTCCAGGCTGAAGGTGTTCACGGAGTACGTGCCCGTCCGGACCTGCCGGGCGATGTCGATGCCGTGCTCGACGTCCGCGGTCCAGACGCTGCCGCTCAGCCCGTAGTCGGAGTCGTTGGCGATCTTCACGGCGTCGGACTCGTCGTCGTAGGGCAGCAGGCAGATGACGGGCCCGAAGATCTCCTCGCGGGCGATGCGCATGGAGTTGTCGACGTCGCCGAAGAGGGTGGGCTCGACGTACCAGCCGCGGTCCAGACCGGCCGGGCGCCCGCCACCGGTCAGGATCTTCGCGCCCTCCTCCTGCCCGATGCGGATGTAGTCGAGGTTGCGCTGCTGCTGCCGCCTGGCGACGAGCGGGCCCACCTGGGTGGCGGGGTCCAGCGGGTCGCCGACCACGAGCGCGCCGGCCGCCGCGGCGAGGGCGTCGGCGAACTCGTCGTAGCGGGAGCGCGGGAGCAGGATGCGGGTCTGGGCGACGCAGGCCTGGCCGTTGTTCATCCAGGCCGCGGGGGCGATGCCCGCGACGGCCGTCTCGACGTCCGCGTCGGGCAGGACGACGGCGGCCGACTTGCCGCCCAGTTCGAGCGTCACACGGGTGAGGTTGCGGGCGGCCACCTCCATCACGCGCTTCCCGGCGGCCACGGACCCGGTGAAGGACACCTTGTCGATGCCGGGGTGCCCGACCAGGTACTCGCTCACCTCCCGGTCGGCGGGCAGGATCGAGAGCACGCCCTCGGGCAGCCCGGCCTCGCGGGCGATCTCGCCGAGCAGGTACGCGTCGAGCGGCGACTCGGGCGAGGGCTTGAGGACGGCCGTGCAGCCGGTGAGCAGCGCGGGGGCGAGCTTGGCGGCGGCGACGAACTGCGGGACGTTCCAGGGCACGACGGCCGCGACGACCCCGACGGGCTCGCGCCTTACGAGGATGCGGCCGAGCACGCCGTCCCGCCGCTCCTCGTAGGTGAAGTTCCGGGCGACGGTGATCGCCGAGTCCCAGACCATCACCGCGCCGAAGGCCTGGGCGAGGACGCTCCAGGAGTACGGCGAGCCGTTCTGGCCGGAGATCACGCGGGCGATCTCCTCGTGCCGGGCGACGATCCCGTCCTTGATCCGGCTCACGACCTCGATCCGCTCGTCGAGGCTCATGCGCGGCCAGGGCCCCTCGTCGAAGGCCCGCCGTGCCACCCCCACGGCCCGGTCCACATCGGCGGTCGAGGCGTGCGGGACGCGTCCGATGACCTGTTCCGTGTGCGGCGAGATCACCTCGATGACGTCCTGGCCCAGGGGGTCGGTCAACTCCCCGCCGATGAACAGCTGTCCGTGTTCCACGAGTTCGGTCATGGCCGACTGCCTTCGCATCTGACGGTGTTTCAGGAACTGATACCAGTTCTAGTTATAGTGGGCAATGGCCGTGGGACGGACGGAGGGCAGATGACAAGCAGCCAGGACCGGGAACCCACACCGGCGGTGTACGACCACGGCGGAGGCGTTCGGTCCCTGCGGGTCCCCATCCCGGACAACCCGCTCGGCCACACGCTCGTGTACGTCGTCGAAACCGACCAGGGGCCGGTGCTCGTCGACACCGGCTGGGACGACCCGGAGTCCTGGGACACCCTCGCGTCCGGCCTCACGGCGTGCGGCACCTCGGTGGCCGAGATCCACGGCGTGGTCATCACCCACCACCACCCGGACCACCACGGCCTGTCCGGCCGGGTCCGCGAGGCGTCGGGCGCGTGGATCGCGATGCACGCGGCGGACACCGCGGTCGTACGACGGACCCGGGACGCCCGTCCCGAGCGCTGGTTCTCGTACATGACGGCCAAGCTCACCGCCGCCGGAGCCCCCGAGGAGCACATCGCCCCGCTCCGCACGCCCCGGCCCCACGCCCTGCCCGGCCTCTCCCCCGCCCTGCCCGACCGCGACATCGCCCCGGGCGAACTCCTCGACCTCGCCGGCCGCCGCCTGCGCGCGATCTGGACCCCGGGCCACACCCCGGGCCACGTCTGCCTGCACCTGGAGGAGGACCACCCGGCCCGGCTGCCCGGCCACGGCCGCCTGTTCTCCGGCGACCACCTGCTCCCCGGGATCACCCCGCACATCGGCCTCTACGAGGACCCCGACGACGCCACCGTCACCGACCCCCTCGGCGACTACCTCGACAGCCTCGAACGCGTGGGCCGCCTCGCCCCCGCCGAGGTGCTCCCGGCCCACCAGCACCCGTTCCCGGACGCCCCCGCCCGCGTACGCGAACTGCTCGACCACCACGAGGCCCGCCTCACCGCCCTGCGGTCCCTCCTCGCCGAGCCCCTCACGCCCTGGCAGCTCGCCGAACGCATGGAGTGGAACCGCCCCTGGGACCGGATCCCCTACGGCTCCCGCAACATCGCGGTCTCCGAGGCCGAGGCCCACCTGCGCCGCCTGGTCAAACTGGGCCGGGCGGAGACGGTACCGGGGAGCGAGCCGGTGCGGTACGTGGCGGTGTAAGCGCGCCTGCGCGACCGTCCGGGCCGGGTGCTACAACCAAGTCCATGGACCCCATGGACCCCATCGAGCGCCTCCTCGCCGAACGCGCCTGCGAGCGCCTGATCCTCGACTTCGTCCACCGGCTCGACCTGGGCGACCCCTCGTCCGTCGCCGAGCTGTTCACCGAGGACGGCGTCTGGCAGTGGCCGCGGGACGGACGCCTGATCAAGGGCCGCGACGCCCTGCGCGCCTACTTCGGCTCCCGCCCCGCCGACCGGCTCTCCCGTCGCATGATGTCCAACGTCCTGGTCACGGTGGAGTCCCCGGACACCGCCGGGGCGATCTCGTACTTCACCACGTACCGCGTCGACGGCTACGACGGCGGCGTCATCCCGGCCGGGCCGCCGGTCCAGGTCGGGCACTACGAGGACGTCTTCCACCGGGTCGGCGGCGTCTGGCTGCTCGCTTGCCGGAGTCTTCACCTGCCCTTCGGCGGTCCCACACCGCGGTCGAACTCGCCTTTGGCATAAGCGGGATGGGGTCAGGGCAGGGCCTCTAGGATGAACGAGCCGCGGCGCCCCCACGCGTGCGGCGTTGCGTACCACCGCAAGGAGACATGCCCATGGGCACGGAAGAGGCCGCTCGAACGTCGCCCTTCAGCGGAGTCCTGGACGGGAGATCCGCCGGGCCCATGGTCCCTCGGCTGGCGCTGGGCGCCCGGCTGCGCAGGCTGCGGGACGCCCGAGGCATCGGCAGAGCGGAGGCGGGTGATGTCATCCGTGCCTCCCCCTCCAAGATCAGCCGCATGGAGGCCGGCCGCCACGGCTTCAAACTGCGGGACGTCGCCGACCTGCTCACGCACTACGGCGTCACGGACGAGGCCGAACGCGCCACGCTGCTGGCGCTGGCCGAACAGGCCAACACCCATGCCTGGTGGCAGTACTACAGCGACGTGGTGCCCTCCTG
Source organism: Streptomyces sp. NPDC055506 (assembly GCF_053643595.1). Taxonomy (NCBI): domain Bacteria; kingdom Bacillati; phylum Actinomycetota; class Actinomycetes; order Kitasatosporales; family Streptomycetaceae; genus Streptomyces; species Streptomyces sp. NPDC055506. The sequence continues at coordinate 83,995 of NZ_JBSHKH010000006.1, forward strand.
GACGCAGAGCTACCTCGGCGCCGAGCAGGCGGCGAGCGTCATCCGCTGCTTCCAGATACAGCGCGTCCCCGAACTGCTCCAGACCCCCGACTACGCGCGTGCCGCCGTCCGGCTCGCCCACGCCGGCGCCGAAGCGCGGGAGGTCGAGCGCCGGGTGGCGTTGCGGATGACCCGGCAGCGGATCCTGCACCGGCAGCCGGGCGCGGCCCAGCTCTGGGCCGTGATCGACGAGGCGGCGCTGCGGCGCCCGGTGGGCGGGCCGGAGGTGATGCGGGCCCAGCTCAGGCATCTCATCGAGGTCTGCCGGCTTCCGCAGGTCACCGTCCAGATCCTGCCGTTCCTCTCCGGCGGGCACGCCGCGGAGGGCGGTCCGGTCACCATTCTGCGGCTGCCCGGCGGCCAGTTGCCCGACGTGGTCTACCTCGAGCAGCTCACCACCGCGCTCTATCCCGACAAGGCGGCCGACATCGAACGCTACTGGGACGCCATGAACCGGCTGGTGGTCGAAGCCGAGTCACCGGACGAGACTCCGACCATCCTGCACCGCATACTTCAGGAGACCTGAGCCGGGCTCCCCGGGGTTCAGCGCTTGAGGGCGACACCGCCGTACTGGTGCACCTCCGCCGGCAGGCCCAGGGCCTCGGCGTCGGGACGCCAGCGCGAGCAGGACGTGACGCCCGGCTCCAGCAGCTCCAGGCCGTCGAAGTAGCGGGCGATCTGCTCGGGGCTGCGCAGGATGTACGGGATCGAGCCGCCGTCGTTGTACTGATTGATGGCCCGGAGGTAGTCCTCGCTGGTGTCGGTGGAGTCGTACTGCACCAGATAGCTGCCGGAAGGCAGCGCGTCCACCAGCTGCCGCACGATCTCGCGTGCCTCGTCGTGGTCCTCGATGTGGCCGAGGATGCCCATCAGCATGAGCGCGACGGGCTGGTCGAAGTCCAGCGTCTTACCGGCTTCCCGGACGATCGTGCTCGGCTTGCGCAGGTCGGCGTCGACGTAGTTGGTGACGCCCTCCGGTGTGCTGGTGAGCAGCGCGCGGGCGTGAGCCAGCACCAGGGGGTCGTTGTCGACGTAGACGATCCGGCTCTCCGGGGCCACCCGCTGGGCGATCTGGTGGGTGTTGTCCACGTTGGGCAGCCCGGTGCCGATGTCCAGGAACTGGCGGATGCCCTCTTCGGCGGCGAGATGGCGAACGGCGCGGGCGAGGAAGTAACGGGCGGCGCGCGCCCCGGTCTCGATCCCGGGGAAGATCTCCCGGAACGCGTCACCGGCCACACGGTCGACTTCGTAGTTGTCCTTCCCGCCCAGCCAGTAGTTCCAGATCCGCGCCGAGTGCGGAACCGAGGTGTCGATCTTGGAGAGCGGCTCCTGCTCGGAGTTCTCCACCTGCTCAGTCATGGACGCTCCTGCGTGTGGTCGTGGAGCTTCACGTTAACCGGTTTACCTCAGGGACAGGATCAACTCCTCAGCCGTGTCCAGCAGTTCGACCTCCGCCGGGCTCATCGTCGGATTGGAGGCGCGGCGGCGCAGGGCCTCCGTCAGGGCGGGCCGTGTGAGCGGGGACGGGTCCGCGAGAAGGGCGGCCAGCATGGTGCGAGCGGCCGGGGACAGGGGGTCGTCGGAGACCGCGGCCTGAGCGAGGATCACCGCCGAGGCCGCCCAGTCCAGCCCCGGGTCGCCCTCCTCCGTGTTGGACCAGTCGATGACGCGCGGCCCTTCGGGCGTGAGCATCACGTTCTCCGGGTGGAGGTCCAGGTGGAGGACGCGGGCCGCCGGATCGGTGGAGTGCAGGGCGGGGACGGTGTGCAGGTCGCGCAGGAGCCCGCCCAGGATCGAACCGGCCTCCGCCACCCCCAGCGTGCCCGCCAGGCAGGCCTGGAGCATGGTCGGGCCGGAGAGCCGCTCCATCACCAGGTCGGCGCGGGAGCCGGTCGGGCGCACCCGGGGAACCGGAAAGCCGTGGGCGCGCACATGCTCCATCACCGCGCCCTCCGCAGCCGCGTCTCCCCCGCCCTCCCGTTCGCGGCGCAGCACCCACCCCTCGTCGATCTCGTACACGTCGGCGCGGCGGCCCGAGCCGAGCAGTCGGCCTGGTGGTGTCGTCGGCATGGGCCGAAGCTACCCGCCCGTACGGTGCCCCTCGGCCCGTTTTGGACGTGCGGGTACAGTGAGCGGGTCGTCATCACACCCGTACAGGGGGAAGCCGGTGCAATTCCGGCGCTGACCCGCAACCGTGAACCGCCCGCCGAGGCAGGCGGTGAGCCGGATCGCCCCGTACGGTTCGTGACCGGCTCACGTGCCCGGCGCCCGTCGGTGCACGGCACCGTCGAGGTATACGGAGCCGAGCCGCCGGGGTGTCCCGTGCTGTCCGGCTCCCTCACAGGGAGAGGCACCCGCCGATCATGAACGTCCGCCGCAGCGCCGCGGTCCTGGCCGCCGCCACCGTGATCGGCGCCGCCACGCCGGCCGCCGCCGCACCGTCGCCGACTCCGTCCCAGGCGTTCCCCTCCGCCCTGTACGGGGACAAGGACCCGAAGTTCGACGGCGTCTGGCGCCAGTCGCTCGCCCTGCTGGCCCAGGACACGGTGGGTGTGAAGCCGGCCGCCAAGTCCGTCACGTGGCTGGAGCGTCAGCAGTGCGCGGACGGCGGGTTCGCCGCGTACCGTCCCGATCCCGCCGCCGCGTGCGATGCCAAGACCATGCTCGACACCAACGCCACGGCCGCCGCCGTCCAGGCCCTCGCCGCGCTCGGCGGACAGGACGCCGTCACCGGCAAGGCCGTCGGCTGGCTGAAGTCCGTCCAGAACGAGGACGGCGGCTGGGGCTACGCGCCCGGCGGCGCCAGCGACACCAACTCCACGTCCGTCGTCATAGGCGCGCTGACCGCCGTCGGCGAGAAGCCGGACCAGGTCGAGAAGGGCGGGAAGTCGCCCTACGACGCCCTGCTCGCACTCGCCCTCGGTTGCGACGACGGCGACGACGCGGGCGCCTTCGCCTTCCAGCCGGACAAGAAGGGCAAGCCGGCCGCCAACGCGGACGCCACAGCGGCGGGTGTGCTGGGCGCACTGGGCAAGGGCATGGTGGTGGAGGCGGGTAAGAAGTCCGACGCCACCTGTGCGGAGCCCGGTACGCCGGACCAAGCCGCCGCCAACGGTGCCGCCTACCTCACGAAGACCCTCGCCAAGGACGACGACCACCTCACCTCCGCCCTCGCCGGCGCGGACCCCCAGCCCGACCACGGCAACACCGCCGACGCGGTCGTGGCACTCGCCGCGCGGGGTGAGACGGAGCAGGCCCAGAAGTCCGTTCGGTGGCTGGAGAAGAACTCCGCCACCTGGGCCGAGCAGGGCGGTCCCGCCGCCTACGCCCAGCTGATCTTCGCCGCGCACGCGACGGGCGCGAACCCGCGCGACTTCGGCGGCACGGACCTGGTGAAGCAGCTCAACGCGACGGGCCCGGCCCCGCAGACGTCCGAGAAGACCGCGTCGGCGCAGGACAAGAGCGACTCGAAGTCGGACTTCTTCGGCGTCTGGTGGTACGTCGGGGTCTGCCTCGTCGCCGGTATCGGCATCGGCTTCCTCTTCACCGGCCGCAAGAGGCAGCAGTCGTGATTCGCCGGGCCGTTCTCCTCCTCCTGGCCTCGCTCCTGCTGTGCGCGGGCGCGGGCCAGGCCCAGGCCGCCGGCTACCGGTACTGGTCGTTCTGGGACCGCGAAGGCGACCGCTGGGTCTACGCCACCCAGGGCCCGTCCATGGCCCGCCCCTCGGACGGCGACGTCCAGGGCTTCCGCTTCGCGGTGAGCGAGGACTCCTCCGAGGCCGCCCGGCCGCGCGGCACGACCGACTTCGGGACCATCTGCTCGAAGACGCCCGCGCAGGACGGCAAGAAGCGGGTAGCGCTCGTCATCGACCCCGGCACGAAGTCGGACGCCCCCCAGGGCGAGACCCCGCCCCCCGCCCGGACGGCCTGTGCCCGGGTCGCCCCCGACGCGACCACGGCAGAGGCCCTCGCGACGGTCGCCAAGCCCCTCCGCTACGACACGAACGCCCTGTTGTGCGCGATCGCGGGCTACCCGGAGAAGGGCTGCGGAGAGCAGGTGTCCGGTTCCCGGAAGTCGTCACCGGCGGCGAAGACGGACACGTCCGACGACAACGGCCCGTCCCTGGGCCTGCTGGCGGGCATCGCCGTGGTGACGGCACTGGGGGCGGCGGCGATCTGGCAGGTACGGCGGCGTGACCAGGATTAGCAGCGCGGACCGGCTCAGCCACGCGCCCTCCCACCCCCCGCGCCGGCCCCGAGCCCCTCTGCACCCCGGCGCCTGGTGGCTCTGGGCCCTCTCCCTCGGCACCGCGGCCACCCGCACCACCAACCCCCTCCTCCTCACCCTCCTCATCACGGTCTCCGCCTACGTCGTGGCGACCTGCCGCCCCGCGACCCCCTGGTCCCGTTCCTACGGCGCCTTCGTCAAACTCGCCCTCGCCGTCCTGGTCATCCGCCTTCTCTTCGCGATCGTCCTCGGCTCCCCCATCCCCGGCACGCACACTCTCGTCACCCTCCCCGAGGTGCCCCTCCCCGACTGGGCCCAGGGCATCCGCCTCGGCGGCGACGTCACGGCCGAGGCCCTCGCCTTCGCGTTGTACGACGGTCTGAGACTGGCCGCCCTGCTCGTTTGTGTCGGCGCCGCGAACGCCCTCGCGAATCCCTCACGCCTGCTCAAGTCCCTCCCGGGCGCCCTGTACGAGATGGGCGTCGCCGTCGTCGTCGCCCTCACCTTCGCGCCGAACCTCATCGCCGACGTCCAGCGCCTGCGCGCCGCCCGCCGGCTGCGGGGCCGCCCGGACAAGGGTCTCCGGGGCCTGCTGCAGGTGGGTCTCCCGGTCCTGGAGGGCGCGTTGGAGCGCTCGGTGTCCCTGGCCGCCGCGATGGACGCCCGCGGCTACGGCCGTACCGCCCGGGTCCCGGCCGCGGTCCGCCGTACCACCGCCGCCCTCACCCTCGGCGGCCTGCTCGGCGTGTGCGCCGGAACGTACGGGCTGCTCACCGCCGAAGGCGCCGCCTACGGCTTCCCGGTCCTCCTCGTCGGCCTCGCCGCCGCTCTCGCGGGTCTCCGGCTCGGCGGCCGGAGGTCGCCGCGCACCCGGTACCGCCCGGACCGCTGGGACGTGCGCGCGCTGCTGGTCGTCGCCTCCGGCGTGGCGGTCGCCGCGCTCCTCGTGCTCGCCTCGGTCCGTGACCCCGCGGCCCTGCACCCCGGCGTGGTGCCGCTCGTGGCCCCCACACTCCCCCTCTGGCCCGCGGCCGCGATCCTCCTCGGCCTGCTGCCCGCGTTCGTCGCCCCCGAGCCCAAGGAACCGTCGTGATCCGCTTCGAGGATGTATCCGTCACCTACGACGGTGCCTCCGAACCCACCGTCCAGGGCATCGACTTCGAGGTCCCGGAGGGCGAACTCGTCCTGCTGGCGGGCCCGTCCGGTGTCGGCAAGTCCACCGTCCTGGGCGCGGTCAGCGGGCTCGTGCCGCACTTCACCGGCGGCACCCTGCGCGGCCGGGTCACGGTGGCCGGACGCGACACCCGCACGCACAAGCCGCGCGAACTCGCCGACGTCGTCGGCACGGTGGGCCAGGACCCGCTCGCCCACTTCGTCACCGACACCGTCGAGGACGAACTCGCCTACGGCATGGAGTCGCTGGGCCTCGCCCCGGACGTGATGCGCCGCCGCGTGGAGGAGACGCTCGACCTCCTCGGCCTGGCCGATCTGCGCAACCGCCCGATCGCCACGCTCTCCGGCGGCCAGCAGCAGCGCGTGGCGATCGGCTCGGTCCTCACCCCGCACCCGAGCGTCCTCGTCCTGGACGAGCCGACCTCCGCGCTCGACCCCGCGGCCGCCGAGGAGGTCCTGGCGGTCCTCCAGCGCCTCGTCCACGACCTCGGCACGACGGTCTTCATGGCCGAACACCGCCTGGAACGCGTCATCCAGTACGCCGACCAGGTCGCCCTCCTACCGGCCCCGGGCGCGCCCCCGATCGTCGGCCCCCCGGCCGAGGTGATGGCGGTGTCCCCGGTGTATCCACCGGTGGTGGCCCTGGGCCGCCTGGCGGGCTGGACTCCCTTGCCACTGACGGTCCGAGACGCGCGCCGCCGGGCAGCAGATCTACGGCAGCAATTTGAGGCACAAGAGGGCATCGTCCTCAAGGGGCGCGGGGAACTGCGCGACAAGCCACAACCAACCCGCACCCGCCAACACTCCACACCCCCCACCCCTCTGGGCGAAGTCCAAGCCCTCTCAGTAACCCGCTCCCGCATCCAAGCCCTACGCCACATCGACCTCACCATCACCCCCGGCGAAACCATCGCCCTCATGGGCCGCAACGGCGCCGGAAAATCCACCCTCCTCAACTCACTCGTCGGCCTCATCACCCCCACCTCAGGAACAGTCAAACTCGGCGAAGCCACCCCCCACCGCACAGCCCCCAAGGACCTCGTCCGCAAGGTCGGCCTGGTCCCCCAGGAACCCCGCGACCTGCTCTACGCCGACACCGTCGCCGCCGAGTGCACGGCGGCCGACCAGGACGCCGGAGCAACACCCGGCACCTGCCGTGCCCTGGTCACCGAGCTGCTCCCCGGCGTCACCGACGACACCCACCCCCGGGACCTCTCGGAGGGCCAGCGCCTCGCCCTCGCCCTGGCCGTCGTACTGACGGCAAGGCCCCCGCTGCTGCTGCTGGACGAGCCCACCCGTGGCCTGGACTATGCGGCGAAGGCCCGCCTGGTCGGCGTGCTGCGACAGCTGGCGACCGATGGACACGCCATCGTGCTGGCCACGCACGATGTGGAGCTGGCCGCCGAGATCGCCCACCGGGTGGTGCTCCTGGCCGAGGGCGAGGTGATCGCGGACGGCCCGACGGCGGACATCGTGGTCTCCTCCCCGTCCTTCGCCCCGCAGGTCACCAAGATCCTGGCCCCGCAGCACTGGCTCACGGTCTCCGAGGTCCGCGCGGCGCTCCAGCCCGGGACGGATGCGTGAACGCCCAGCGCCAGGCCCGGGCAGTCCGCCTCGGCCCCCGCTCCATCATCGCCCTGCTCCTGGTCAGTGCCGTGGGGGTGGCCGCGTTCGGGTGGCCCTTGCTCGCCCCGCCCACCTCGCGGCTCAGCGCCCACGCGCAGGACGCGCCCTGGCTCTTCGCGGGCCTGCTGGTGCTGCTCGTGGCGGTGGTGGCCGCGGCGATCTCGGAGTCCGGTCTGGGCCCGAAGGCGGTGGCGATGCTCGGCGTGCTGGCCGCCACGGGGGCGGCCCTGCGGCCGATCGGCGCCGGTACCGCCGGGATCGAGCCGATGTTCTTCCTGATGGTGCTGAGCGGCCGGGTTCTCGGCCCGGGCTTCGGGTTCGTCCTCGGCTCGGTGACGATGTTCGCGTCCGCGCTGCTCACGGGCGGGGTGGGCCCGTGGCTGCCGTTCCAGATGCTGGCGATGGGCTGGTTCGCCATGGGCGCGGGCCTCCTGCCGGGCCCGGACCGCCTCCGCGGCCGTACGGAACTGACCCTCCTGGCGACATACGGCTTCCTCGCCGCCTTCGCCTACGGCACGGTGATGAACATGGCGGGCTGGCCCTTCATGAGCGCGCTCGCCTCGAACGTCGCCTTCGACCCGCAGGCGGCGGTCCCCGCCAATCTGGCCCGTTTCCTGGCGTACTGCCTGGCCACCTCGCTCGGCTGGGACCTGGGCCGAGCCGTCGTCACGGTCGTCCTGACGCTCACCCTCGGTCCGGCGGTGCTCAGGGCGCTGCGCCGAGCCACGCGCCGGGCGGCGTTCGAGACGCCGGTCACGTTCGACGCGCCCACGGCAGTGAAGCCCCCCACATGACCCACGTCACGTACGAAGCGAGGCCGTAGGGACCAGTCCCGGTCACCGGCCGGACCACACCACTGAATGTTGCCGCACCTAGTAAAGGTGGACATTGCAGGCATCGGCAGACGCTGTTTCTCTTGACGACCAGGCGGCGGTCCCCTGATCCCCGGGGCCGCCGCCTTTCAGACGGCAGTCGCGGAGTGGAAGTGGAACCGCTGTAGCTGTGCGGACACTTGTTGCTGTGGACTCCCCCTTGCATGAACGGGTTCGGTCTGGCGATCGGACGGCGTTCGCCGAGATTTTCGACGAACATGCGCGTGTCGTCTATGCCCATGCGATCAGGACTACGGGTGACTGGGCCCTCGCCGAGGACGTCATGTCCCTCACCTTTCTGGAGGCCTGGCGGCTGCGCGACAAGCTGCGCGAGGAGGTCAGAAGCGTCCGGGCGTGGCTTTTAGGCATCGCGACCAATGTGATGCGCAACATCGCCCGGGCGGCACGTCGGCATCGGGAGGCGATGTCCCGTCTACCACCGCCGGAAGCGTTGCCTGACTTCTCGGATGAGGTGGTCGGCCAGTTGGCCGACGCTCAGCGGCTGTCCGCCGCAGCCCGAGCGTTGCAACGTCTGAAGCGAACCGAACGCGAGGTCTTCACCTTGGTCGTCTGGTCCGATCTGGGGTACGCCGCGGCCGCTGAGGCGTTGGGAATTCCTGTGGGCACCGTACGTTCCCGGCTCTCCCGAGCGAGAGAGAAGCTGCGTCGGCTCGTCGAGGAGGAGCTTGTGGCAGATCCGCGAGGTGTGGAACTGCGGACCGGCAGCGGACACATATCGCAGAGCGGGGAGGCCGCAGCCCGCCCTTCCCACAGGAGGAGTGCACGATGAGTTCGGAGCAGGAAAGGCTCGAGCGTGAGCAGGCGAGTCGGATGCTGCCTCCGGCTCCCTGTCCGGAGCCTGCACCCGGACGAGTGGAAGCCCGCCGTGAGCACTTCTTAGGCGAGGTCGACCGGCAGGCGCGATCCCGCTCTCCCCGTCTGGCGCTGCGGTCGACAGGGCGCTGGGGGCTGATGCTGGGAGCGGCAGTGGCCGCTGGAGCGGCCGTCGTCGTTCTCACGCTCGACTTCGGCTCCCCTGGCGCTCGGCCTGACGTGCCACCGGCTTCGGCAGCGTCGGTCGAATTGCTGGAGAGAGCCGCTCTGGCCGCCGCTACGACGCCCCAGACGAAGGTGCGCGCCGGGCAGTACTCGTACGTGAAGACGGTCGGCCACACATCGGTGCTGTCAGAGACCAAGTCCGGCGAGATGGAACTCCTGCGCCAAAACGAGGCCATGGAGCAGTGGATCTCGGTGGACGGCAATGAACAGACTCTGCAGCGCAAAGACGGCAACGACAAACTGCTGCCGGGCACTCCGGGCCGAGGCGATCTGAACTCACCGACCTACAACTTCCTGGCTGCCCTGCCAACCGACCCCGGCGCTCTGCTGAAGCGGATCCGCGACGACGCTGAGAAGAATCACGGAGCCGGTTCCGACTCCACGACGGGACCGGACCAGGAAGCCTTCGTCATGATCGGCGACCTGCTGCGCAACGGAGTGACTCCCCCCGAGACCACTGCGGCCCTCTACCGCGCCGCTGCTCTCATTCCCGGAGTCGACGTCGCCCCCGACGCCGTCGACGCGGCAGGCCGAAACGGGGTCGCCGTCGCCCGAACACACGACGGCGAACGCACTGAGTGGATCTTCGACAAGAGCACGGCACGCCTGCTGGGTGAGCGCACAGTCCTCGTGGAGGACACCGCCTGGGGCAAGGCCGGCACTGTCGTCACCTCCGTCGCCGTCGTCAACAGCGGCATCGTCGACGGGGCCGGACAAGCCCCTTAGGCCGACCTCTGTCAGCCCGTACTCACCCGGAGTTCCTTCACACCGTTGATCCACGCCGACCGCAGCCGGCGTGGATCGTCGACCAGTTTCAGACCCGGCATGGCGTCCGCGATGGCGTTGAAGATGAGGTCGATCTCCAGTACCGCGAGGGACTTGCCGAGGCAGTAGTGCGGGCCGCCCCCGCCGAAGCCGAGGTGCGGGTTGGGGTCGCGGGTGACGTCGAAGTCGTCCGGTTCGTCGAAGACCTCGGGGTCGTGGTTGGCGGAGGCGTAGAAGAGGCCGACGCGGTCGCCCTTGCGGATCCGCTTGCCGCCCAGCTCGGTGTCCTGTGTGGCGGTGCGCTGGAAGGCGGCGACCGGGGTCGCCCAGCGCACGATCTCCTCCGCCGTCGTCGAGGGGCGCTCCCTCTTGTACAGCTCCCACTGCTCGGGGTGGGTGAGGAAGGCGTGCATGCCGTGGGTGATGGCGTTGCGGGTGGTCTCGTTGCCCGCGACGGCCAGCATCAGCACGAAGAAGCCGAACTCGTCCGAGTTGAGGTTGCCCTCGTTCTCCGCCGCGACCAGTTGCGTGACGATGTCATGGGCGGGGCACTGCTTGCGCTCGGCGGCCATGTTCATCGCGTAGGCGATGATCTCCGTGGCCGACTCGGCTCCGACCTCCTCGGTGATGGCGTACTCGGGATCGTCGTACGCGATCATCTTGTTGGACCAGTCGAAGATCTTGTCCCGGTCCTCCTGCGGCACGCCCATCAGCTCCGCGATCGCCTGGAGGGGCAGTTCGCAGGCGACCTGGGTGACGAAGTCGAACGGCCCCGTGTGCGTACGGGCGTGTCCGACGATCGCGAGGGCCCTGGCCCGCAGCCGTTCCTCCAGGGCGCGGATCGCCCGGGGCGTGAACCCGCGCTGCACGATCTGCCGGACCCGGGTGTGCTCCGGCGGGTCCATGTTGAGCAGGATGAACCGCTGGGCGTCGATGGAGTCCCGGTCGATGTGCTCGTTGAAGCGGATGATCGCCGTGTTGAGGTACGACGAGAACAACTCCGGGTGCGTGGAGACGTACTTGACGTCGGCGTGCCGGGTGACGGCCCAGTACCCCTCGTCCTGGAAACCGGCGAGACCAGCCGGCTGTGGCACCCAGCAGACCGGCTCGACCCGGCGCAGCTCGGCGAACTCCGGCAGGGGCACGCGTTGATGGAGCAGGTCCGGGTCGGTGAAGTCGAACCCGTCGGGCAGCGCGGGACAGGGCATGGGCGGCTCCCACCACTCGTACCGACTCTTGTTCTGACGGTCCATCAGCTGTGCGGAGTTGCGGTGACGGTAGTAACGGGTTCTACAACTAGCAAGAGGCATGGACCCCTCAATTGCCCGCACGACCCTTGCGGTCACCGAGTGGCCGTCAGCACACTGCTGACAGAACTAGAACGCGTACTAGTTCCGCGTAGCCTCCCGGAGAGGACCCGCACCCATGGCTGCCGAACCCGTGATCGTCGAAGCCGTACGCACCCCGATCGGCAAGCGCGGCGGCGCGCTCGCCCATCTGCACCCCGCCTATCTGCTGGGCGAGACCTACCGCGAACTCCTGGGCCGCACCGGCATCCCCGCCGACTGCGTCGAACAGATCGTCGGCGGCACGGTCACCCACGCCGGCGAGCAGTCCATGAACCCCGCGCGCACGGCCTGGCTCACGATGGGGCTGCCCTACGAGACGGCGGCGACGACCGTCGACGCACAGTGCGGCTCCTCCCAGCAGGCCTCGCACATGCTGGCCAACATGGTCGCCACCGGCGTGATCGACGTCGGCATCTCGTGCGGGGTGGAGTCGATGTCCCGGGTGCCGCTGGGGTCGGGCTCGAAGCACGGACCCGGGAAGCCGTTCCCCGACGAGTGGAACGTCGACCTCCCGAACCAGTTCGAGGCGGCCGAGCGCATCGCCCGCCATCGTGGCCTGACCAGGGAGGACGTCGACGCCCTCGGGCTCGCCTCCCAGGAACGAGCCGCCCTTGCCTGGGCGGAGGAGCGCTTCAAACGAGAGACCTTCGCCGTCCAGGTCCCGACGACGGAGGAGGAACAGCACGCCGGGCAGGGCATGTGGCGCCTGGTCGACAAGGACGAGGGTCTGCGCGACACGTCGGCGGAGGCGCTGGCCTCCCTGAAGCCGATCATGCCTACGGCGGTGCACACGGCCGGCAACTCGTCGCAGATCTCCGACGGGGCGGCCGCGATCATGTGGGCGTCGAAGCGGATGGCTCGCGCCCTGAAGTTGCGGCCCCGGGCCCGGATCGTCGCCCAGGCGCTGGTGGGAGCCGACCCCCACTTCCACCTGGACGGACCGATCGACGCGACCAACGCCGTGCTGGGCAAGGCGGGGATGTCCCTCGAGGACATCGACCTGGTCGAGATCAACGAGGCGTTCGCGTCCGTGGTGCTGAGCTGGGCGCGGGTCTTCGAGCAGGACCTGGAGAAGGTGAACGTGAACGGCGGCGCGATCGCGCTCGGGCACCCGGTGGGAGCCACCGGGGCCCGGCTCATCACGACGGCGCTTCATGAACTGGAGCGCACGGACAAGGAGTTCGCGCTGATCACCATGTGTGCGGGGGGCGGTTTGGCCACCGGCACGATCATTCAGCGGCTGTAGTCGCCGTCGTCCAGTTGATGAAGGTGGTGAACGTGGCGGGATCGAGGGTGAGGATCGGTCCCGCCGGGTTCTTGGAGTCGCGTATTGCGATGATGGCAGGGTCTTCGCCGACCTCTACACAATCACCGCCCTGGTCACCGCTGTAGCTGGACTTACGCCACTGGATCCCCTTGCTCGCCATAGCGTTCCTCCATCAGTCGCCGGATCAACTCCGCCGAATCCCTGAGGGAGAGCGCGGCGGCCTGAAGATGATCGTAACGGAGCGAGCAGTCCTTGACGGTGTCCGGATTCGCGGTCGGATGCCCGCTGCCATACCCCTCGGTATAGACAATGTCCGGGTCGCGATCGAACCGATAGAGATTGAATGCGCCTTGGAGTCCGGCGTGCGCTCCGGCGGAAAATGGGAGCACCTGAATGTTGATCCGGGGGTTGTGCGAGAAGGACAACAAGTGGGCCAGTTGGCCTCGCATGGTCTCTGACCCGCCGATCTCCTGATACAGAGCCGCCTCACTGATGACCATCCACAGGACCGGCGACTCCTCCTTCTCGAAGATGCGCTGGCGAGCCAGCCGGACTGCCGTGCGGTCGTCGAGGTTGGTCTGATCCAGCACGCCGAGCACGGCACGTGCGTACGCCCGCGTCTGAAGGAGCCCATGCACCACGTGAGTCTGAAACGTACAGATCTCCGTGGCCCGCGCCTCCAGCTCCGCCACCTGCTGGAACCATGCCGGAAGCTGACTGCGCAGCACCAGGTCGACCAGCCGGGACAACTGCCCTCCCGTCTCCAGTGCCGCATCCGCCCGTTGACTGAACTCCGGCGTCGGAAGCTTCCGAGCCGTTTCGATCTGGCCGACGAGCGAGCCGGTGTAGTTGACGATCTCCCCAAGCTGTTTCTGCGTCAGCCCGGCCGCCTCCCGGTACCTCCGCAACTCGAAGCCGTAGTAATCGAGCGGCGACGCACCCGGGTCAAGGGCATTGATGTGAGTCACGACAGAAGCCCCTCTCGCGCAACACGGCCCACTACAGGACCGGTTGTATCCGTTCCATAGCCGAGAGTAGTCACCGCACGTCAGCCTCGTCCTGTGAACGAATACTTTCCCGCCCAGTACACGATCCGCCTCACCGTCGGTGATCACGCCGCCCGCCACATCCGCCGTATCGTCCGCTCCTTCCTCGAAGAGTGGCGTACGCCCGAGCTGTCCGACGCCGTAGAACTCGGCGTCACCGAACTGCTCGCCAATGTCGTACGGCACGTCCCGGACCGGCGCTGCACCCTGCTGCTGCTGCGGCAGCCGCACGGCGTGCGGGTCGAGGTGTCGGACGGCAGCGACCGGCTGCCCGTCTCCCCGCCCCGGCCGGACCCGGAGTCCGAGAACGGCCGTGGACTGCTCCTGCTCGACGCGATGACCGACAAGTGGGGCGTGTCGGTATGGCGTGACGGTGGGAAGACCGTGTGGTTCGAATGCGGAACAGAGGGTCAGAGCGGGGTCCCCACCGCGCACGCCCACGGCAGCCGGGAGATCAGCCAGCCGTCGCCCAAGGGGGCTCCCTCGGCGGTGAGCAGGGTTCCCGAGCGGACTCGTACGGCATCCAGCAGTTCCGTTCCGCGCAGTGCGGGAGCCTCGGAGAGTGCCTGCGCGAGTGCCGTGACGGCGGCTCCGACCCGGCGTGCCGCGCACATCTGGGGGTGGACGGCCCACACCTCGCGGTCCGATGCCGCGTGGCGCAGCTGAGCGAAGGAGACCAGCCCGCAGTCCGTCGGGGTGAGGACGGGGCCCGCACCCTGTGCGAAGCGCGCGAACCGGCCCTGCGGTGCCAGCACCGCCAGCGCGCCACCGGGGCCCGGCGCGAGCCCCGCTCGCCCGGCCTCCTCGCCGACCGCGAGCCCGAGCGCCGCCCAGCCGGGCTCCTCGTCGTGGGCGACGGCGAGCGCGTTCACCCCCAGGGCCAGCGCTCCCTCGACGATCCTGCGGGCCAGTGCGTCCCCGTCGGGCGCCCAGCTCAGTGCGGGCGCCCCGGCCCGTACGAAGGGCATCAGACAGGGCAGCCCAGCGGCCTGGTACACCGGCAGGGCTCGGCGGGCCCCCGCCGCGTCGGTGTGGCCGACGACGGCCGCGTAACCGGCGGCGGCGACAGTACGGGCGACCTCCGGTGTCTCATCATGTATGTGCCATTCTGCGGCGTCCGGGCGGGCCGCCCTGACCCGTTCCAGATGACTGAGAAGGGTCGCTCCCCAGTCCGTACGCGGACCGGTCAGCGGTGCGACGACGGCGACTCTCGGTCCGGCCATCGGCTCATCCCCAGATCAGCGAGTCGCTGCTCGCGAGCACCACGATCAGGCCACGGAGCAGGTGAGTAGGAGCAGACATGAGGGTCCCCCTGGATTGTCGTCCGAAAGGTCGTCGTTCGACGGTCGTCGAGCGTGTGGTCAGCGGCGAAGGCCGGGGGCTCAGCATGTTGTGGCGAACCCGTTCGCGGCTACGGCGACGGGAGTTCCGGGACCGGCCATGGCCAGGGGCGGACGACGGCCGGGGCGCGGCGCGGAACCGGCCGGCTGTCCGTATAGCGGATGGTGGCTTTCCCGATGGACAGAACCGTTTCTAAGATCCCCGACGGAGCGTCAGGGGGACGGCGCCCGTTGATCGGTGGGGGGATATCCACGTGGACGCACGCGCCCGAGCACAGGAGCTCTACCGGCTCGCTCTCGACAACGCGGCCTGGCGCCCGGAGACCCTCACCGAGAACCGCGGCTGGAGCGGGACGGAACTCGCCGAGGCGCTCCGGCTGCTCGGCGAACTCGGCCTGTTCGTACCGTCCTCGGACAACCACAACGGCTGGACGGCGCTCGCCCCGGACACCGCGCTGCGCAAGCTGCTCCTCGACGAGGAGCGGCACACGAACGCCCTGCTGACCACCGTCCGGCAGACACGCTCCTCGCTCGCCCAGGTCCTGGCGGACTTCCAGCCGGTGCACGCCCGTGACCTGGCCTCCGCGCAGATGGAGGTGGTGAATGGTCTGGCCAACGTGTCGACGGTCCTGGAGGACGCCTCGCGGCGGGCGGAGGAGGAGGTGCTCTCACTGCACCCCGGCCGCGCGTTGCCCGCCGGGATGGTCGAGGCGGGACTCGAACGCGACCGGATCGTGCTGGGCCGCGGCGTACGGATGCGTACGATCCATCTGAGCTCGGCGGCCGCCGTTCCGCACATGACGGCCTATCTGCGGCGGCTGAACGGGGCGGGCGCCCAGGTCCGCACCGCGCACACCTTGCCGCTGCGGCTGATCGTGGTGGACCGCTCGCTGGCGATCGTGCCCGCGTCCCAGACATCGGACGGGGAGATCGCCGCCGTCGTGTTGCGCGGCGAGACGCTGGTCGGGGTGTTCCGGGGGATCTTCGAGCACTGCTGGGCCAGTGCCACTGTGCTGACCGAGTCCGCGACCGACAGCCCCGAGGGCGACTGGCACCCGACCGGCCGCCACCGCGAGCTGGTGCGGATGCTCGGGGGCGGACTCACCGACGAGGCGATGGCCCGCAAGCTCGGGGTCTCCGAGCGCACGGTCCGCCGCCTCGTCTCCGAACTGACCGAACGGCTAGGAACGGCCAGCCGATTCCAGGCCGGTGTCTGCGCCGTCCGGCTCGGCTGGCTCGACGACTGACGTCTGCCGCGGGGCGGCCGCGCTGCGGCCCCATGCCGTGCCCGCGAGCACGAGGAGCGCGCCCAGCAGCCCCAGCCATCCCGGCCGGTCCCCGGCGAGTGCGATTCCGAAGACGGCGGCCCACACCGGCTCGGTACCGAGCAGCAGGCTGACCCGGGAGGGCGAGGTCCGGCGTACGGCCCACATCTGCACGAAGAACGCGAACAGGGTGCAGAACGCCGACAGGTAGAGCAGTCCGAGCCAGTCCCCGGCGTCGAAGTCCGCCGCGGCCGCCCACGGGGTGCTGCCGGTACCGGGCGCCGCGAGCAAGAGCGCGAACACCATGACCGCGCTGCCCAGTTGAGCCGTGGTCATCGACAGCGCGTCCGCACCCTGCACCGACCGCATGCGCGACATCGCCAGGACGTGCACGGTACGGGCCACGGCCGCGCCCAGCATCAGCAGGTCGCCGAGGGACGGTGCGCTGAACCCGGCGCCCTGGGTGAGGAGCAGGACACCCAGCACCGAGAGCCCCGCGGCCGCGACGAACGACCGGGAGGGCCGGGTGCCGGTGAGCCGGCTCTCCGCGAGCGGCGTGAAGATCATGGTGAGGCTGATGATGAGCCCGGCGTTGGTCGCGGAGGTGTGCACGACGCCGTACGTCTCCAGGAGGAAGATCCCGGACAGGATCAGCCCGAGGACGCCGGCGCCCCGTATCTGTGCCCCGTCGAGCGCCCGCAGCTTGCGCCACCCTGTGACGACCAGGACCGGCAGCACCACCCCGAACCGCAGGACGAGCACGGCGAGGACGGTCTGGGTCGTGGTGATGTCCTTGGCCGCGAGATAACTGGAGCCCCACACCACCGCGACCAGCAGGACGGGCAGATCGGTCAGCCAGGCACGGCGGGCCGCGTTGACGGGCATGGGGGACTCCTAGGGCGGCGGACGATGAAATATGGGGCTGGAGCGGCGGCTCAGCGCGCGGTGTAGGCGATCACCAGCACGTCGCGATGGGCGGCGAGTTCGGGGTCCACCGGCTGCACCGGGGTCACCGAGTGCAGTGTGCGGCGGTCGTCGCCCAGCAGCAGGTCACCGGGCTCGGACAGGGTAACCGTGAGCAGGTGATCGCCCTCGTCGGTGTAGACGCCGCTCTCACCACCGGTGACATTGCTGCGGCCGATCAGCAGCGAGGTGATGAAGGTGACGCCGTCACGGTGCCGGCCCTCGGGCGCCGGCTGACCCTGCTGGTCCGTGGAGGCGCTGATGCGGTACGGGTGCAGTTTCACGTTCCACGACTCGGTGCCGTCGACGGCGGTGAAGATGCGGCCGAGTTCGACGAGGACGGAACGCAGCAGCGGGTCACCGGCGAAGGACTCGGTCAGCGGGTCGAATACCCGCTCGATGCCGCCGTTGAGCGGATTGATGTCCGACTCCTGGCGGTACGGCGCGTGCGGAAGCAGGGTCAGTTCGCCCTCGACGGGGTCGAGCTCGAACTGTCCGTAGCGACGGAACCGGTACGTGCCTCCGTCGGCCATGTACGTGTCGAGGGTGAGCTCGTCCCAGTGGGCGGCGAAGCGCGCCCAGTCGGCTGAGCCGACACCGGCCAGCGCGGAGAGCTGTGCGGCGGGCATCAGATGACCGCCGGGCCCGGCGAGGGCGTTGACGGCATCGACGGCAGCGGGGTGATGGATGGCGGCAGTGGTCATGGCGTACTCCAGAGGGAGAAGAGCAGACGAGGGGACGACGCGGGGAGGGGGGGAGATGGCGAGAAGGGTGGGAGGGAGCACTCAGACCGCGGCGAGAACGGTCTCCGCCGCAGGGACGAACGGCGCCGACTCCGCGCTGATCGCCCGCTCCTCCCACGCCTCCCGGTCACGCAGATACAGCGGTGATCCGACGGCGATGGAGCGCGTGTCGGCGCCGCCGGTGCGCAGCCGCCAGGTCACGGACCCGGTGGTGCGGGCGGCGCAGGCGTCGATGAACACCTGGGCCGCGAGCCGCAGTTCGCCGAACCAGCGGCCCTCGAGGGCCTCCCGCGTCCAGACCTGTTCCAGATGCCGCTTCTCGCGGATGAGTTCGGCGTCCAGGCAGGCGCTCTCGATGTGCCGGTAGCTGCTGAGCAGGAGCCAGGCGGCGGGCATCTCACGGATCTCGAGGACCTTCTCGCCGTGATCGAGGTGCTCCAGGCCGGAGTAGCGGCCGAGCCCGTACGCGCCGACCCGCCGGTTGAGCCGCTCGACCAGCCCGGTCAGCGGCAGCGGTTCTCCGTCGAGAGCGACGGGCAGCCCGTGTTCGAAGGTGACGGTCAGGGTGTCGGTGTCACCGGGGCGGGCGGTCGGCCGGCTCCAGGTGTACATCTCTTCGGGGACCTCGTGGAGTTCGGGGTCGTCGAGGATGCCCGACTCGAACTCGCGGCACCACAGGTTGGAATCGCCGCTGACGATCCGCCCGGCGAGCAGATCGATGCCGGCGGCGCGCAGTTCGACGAGCTTCTCGTCGCGAGTGACGGGATCGAGATCGTACGGGCTGCCGAACGCGCCCTCGTAACCGAGCAGCCCCAGCGCCCCGTTGAGGCGGCGCAGGGTGTTCTGGGAGCGGTTGGCGGTGTGCAGCACGGCCTGCGCGTCGAGCGCACGGGCCAGCCCGACCGCACTGTGGGCGATCAGTGGGCGGCTCAGCGTGGAGCTGACGGGGTGGATACCGAGGTAGACGGCCTGAGCGGCGATCGCGGGAGCCACGTACCGGTCGGCGAACTCGGCACGCCGGTCGAGGATGTGGATCGTCGCGCCGAGCGCTTCGGCCACCTGGCGTTTGTAGGTACTGGACTCGTCCTCGCCGATGTCGACGCTCACGGCGTGCACCTCGCGGATGCCCATCCGGCGCAGCCGCAGCAGCAGATACGAACTGTCGAGTCCGCCGCTGAACAGCGTCACGACGGGGCGGCCCGGGTCCAGGGAGCCGAGCTGCGAGAAGGAACGTATGAGCGGGGAACGCATGGCCTCTTCAACCTCTGCACTGGTCACAGAGGAGGAGACTTCCGTGCCGGGAAGCGCCCGACAACGGATTCCGGCGTCCGTGCCCGGCCATGACCGGACCCGGAAACGGTTTCCGACACGCTGATCCGGCCGGTGCGGTGCGTCAGCCGACGGAACTGGCCGACCGGCCGGTGCTCGGATCCGCCGCCCGGGACGCCCGGCGCGCGGCTGCGGTGGCCGCCCGGGGCCCGGACAGCAGGTACGTCAGCGCGAAGCCCGCTCCGACCACCACCGCTCCCCCGGCCGCGTCCAGCACCCAGTGGTTACCGGTCGTCACGATCGAGCAGCCGGTGAGCAGGGGGTGCACCAGCCCCAGGGCCTTCAGCCACCAACGGCGCGGCAGCACGGCGATCACGACGCCGCACCACAATGCCCAGCCGAAGTGCAGCGACGGCATCGCCGCGTACTGGTTGGTGATGCCCGTGAGCGTGCCGTAGTCGGGCTGGGAGAAGTCCTGGACGCCGTGGACGGTGTCGATGAAGCCGAGTGTCGGCATCAGCCGCGGCGGGGCGAGCGGGTAGAGCCAGAAGCCGGCCAGGGCGAGCAGGGTGGCGAAGCCGATGGCGGAGCGGGCCCAGCGGTAGTCGGCGGGGCGGCGCCAGTACAGGACGGCGAGGACGGCCAGCGGGACGACGAAGTGGAACGACTCGTAGTAGAAGTCGGAGAAGTCCCGCAGCCAGTCGGTCCGCACCACGGCGTGGTTGGCCCAGTGCTCGATGTCGATGCGCAGGGCGCGTTCCAGGCCGAGGATCTGCCAGGCGTGCTCCTCGGCCTCGGCCCGGCCGGCCGAGATGCTGCCGCCGGTGGCGGCGAGCCGGACCTGGGAGTAGGCGGCGTAGGCCACCCGGAGGAGGAGAAGCTCCAGGAGGAGGTTCGGCCGGGTGAGGGCCCGGCGCAGGAGGGGCAGCGGCATGTGCCGGAAGCGGGCCGGGGCGGCGGGCGCGTACTCGGTCGGTATCGGCGACTGGTAGTACGGCGAGGCGCGGGACAGGAACGGGACGGCCACGGCGGCGGCCAGGGCGGCCAGCAGGACGAGGTCGGCGCGCAGCGGTTCCAGTGCCGCCATGTCCGGAAGCAGCAGCCTGGTCGGCAGGGTCATGACCAGGACGACGGCGACGGGCCATACGTACCGGTCGCGGGCGCGTCTGCCGGCCCTGCCGACGACCGCGAGCAGCACCCACAGCAGCTGGTGCTGCCAGGCCGTGGGCGAGACGACGATGGCGGCGCAGCCGGTGATCGCGACGGCGAGGAGCAGCTGGCCGTCGGCGAAGTACCGCACGGCGCGGCGCAGGGCGAGGACGGCGACGGCCGCGCCGAGGGCCAGGAAGAGCGCGACCTCCAGGGGGCCGTTCAGGCCGAGTCGCAGCAGGGCGCCGTGCAGGGACTGGTTGCCGAGGTCGTCGGCCCGGCCGCCGAGGCCGGCGCCGGCCAGGTGGTGGACCCAGTAGACGGAGGAGTCGTGCGGCATCGCCGCCCAGGCGAGCGCGGTGCAGGCGGCGAAGGTGGCGCCGCCGGAGAGCGCGGCGCGTCTGCGGCCCGTGCACCACAGCAGGGGCGTGAAGAGCAGCAGGGTGGGCTGGAGCGCGGCCGCGACCCCGATGAGCAGTCCGCTGGTCCGCTGGCCGTGGGCGACGAAGCAGCCGAGCAGGACGAGCAGGACCGGGATGATGCTGGTCTGGCCGAGCCACAGGGTGTTGCGGACCGGCAGGGACAGCATGAGCAGGCCGATGGCGACGGGGGCGGCCAGCAGCGCCGTGCGGCGGCCGATGGGCTGGGGCAGGGCGCGGGCGGCGATCAGTCCGAGGGCGGCGACCAGCAGCAGCGTGCCGAAGGTCCAGCCCCAGCCGAGGGCCTGTTCGGCCGAGCGAGTGAGGGGCTTGAGGACGAGTCCGTTGAAGGGGGTGCCGGTGAAGCGCGTCGAGTCGTAGAGCGAGCCGTTCACGTGCAGGACGCCGTTCGGCCCGACCCAGGTCTCCAGGTCCGTCAGCCGCTCCCCGCGCGGGGTGCCGAGGACGACGGCCACCTGCCGTGCGGCGAGGACGGCGACGATCAGCCAGAGCCCGAGGCAGGCCATGCGCAGGCGTGCGTGAGGTCTGCCGACGGCCGTCGCTCCGAAGGCTTCCGTCGGTCGCCCGCCGCGCTCCGCATTCGTCACGCCTCGTCGGCCTTCTGCGCTGTATGACCCTTACGCCCCCTTCATCCGGTTGACGATAGTGCGCGCGACGCGCGGTTGCCTCTCGTGAACGCGAGAAGGATCACACCAAGATCACGTGGGAACCGCTCCCAGCCGGGCATGCGTGCCTGCACAGCCGGTGTTTAGATGCACCCTGCAACGAAAGGCATACCGCCCGTGAGCGGGCATTCTCCGCCTATCGTCGCTTTTTCGGCCCGTTCGACAGCGCCGCCGCGCGGACCGCGCCCCAGTCCCCGATGAAAGGTAGGCGAGCGAGTCTTGTGACTGCCTCAGTCATTGCTCCCACGTCCGCGCTCAAGAGCCGCACGGCGAAGGCCCAGGACACCACCGTCACCGACCCCGCGCTGGTCAAGCGCGCCGTGAAGGCGGCCGCACTGGGCAACGCGATGGAATGGTTCGACTTCGGTGTCTACAGCTACATCGCGGTCACCCTGGGCAAGGTCTTCTTCCCGTCGGGCAACCCCACCGCGCAGCTGCTCTCCACCTTCGGCGCCTTCGCCGCGGCCTTCCTGGTCCGTCCCCTCGGCGGCATGGTCTTCGGCCCGCTCGGCGACCGCGTCGGCCGCCAGAAGGTCCTCGCGCTCACCATGATCATGATGGCCGCGGGCACCTTCGCGATCGGTCTGATCCCGTCGTACGCGACGATCGGTGTCGGCGCGCCGATCCTGCTCCTCGTGGCCCGCCTCGTGCAGGGCTTCTCCACCGGCGGCGAGTACGCGGGCGCCTCCACCTTCATCGCCGAGTACGCCCCCGACAAGCGGCGTGGCTTCCTCGGCAGCTGGCTGGAGTTCGGCACCCTCGCCGGCTACATCGGCGGCGCGGGCCTGGTCACCCTGATGACCGCCCTGCTCTCCGCCGACGACCTGACCTCATGGGGCTGGCGCCTGCCGTTCCTGATCGCGGGCCCGATGGGCATCGTCGGCCTCTACCTGCGGATGCGCCTCGAGGAGACCCCGGCGTTCGCCGCCGAGGCCGAGAAGGCCGAGCACAACCGGCCCAAGGTGCCGCTGCGCGAGATGATCACCGGCCAGTGGCGCGCACTGCTGCTCTGCGTCGGCCTGGTGCTGGTCTTCAACGTCACCGACTACATGCTGCTGTCGTACATGCCGAGCTACCTGACCGGTCAGCTCCACTACGACGAGACGCACGGTCTGCTCGTCGTCCTCGGTGTGATGGCGCTGATGATGATCGCCCAGCCGTTCGTCGGCGCGCTGACCGACCGCGCCGGACGCCGCCCGGTGATCGCCACCGGCTGTGCCGGCTTCCTGCTGCTGTCCGTCCCGGCCCTGCTGCTGATCCGCCAGGGCAGCCTGCTCGCGGTCGGGCTCGGCATGGGCGCGCTGGGCATGCTGCTGGTGTGCTTCACGGCGGCGATGCCGTCCGCGCTCCCGGCGCTGTTCCCGACCCGGGTCCGCTACGGCTCGCTCTCCATCGGCTTCAACGTCTCCGTATCCCTGTTCGGCGGCACGACCCCGCTGGTGGTCACGGCCCTGATCGGCGCGACCGGGGACATGATGATGCCCGCCTACTACATGATGGCCGCGGCCGTGGTCGGCGGTTTCGCGGTGTGGCGCATGGCGGAGTCGGCGGGGCGCCCGCTGCCCGGCTCGGCACCGTCCGTGACGGGCTGAGACACGCCGGGTGAAATCCCCCTGGCAGCGGACCGCCGCACCAACTATCTTCGACAACGTCAGTAGTTAGCGAATCTAACTATGCGTACGAAAGGTAGAGGTGCATGAGCGAGTCGCACGTCTGGGGCGAGGTCGACGCCTACTTCACCGCCCACCTCGCACCGGACGACGAAGACCTGGCGGCGGCGCTGCGGGACAGCGACGCCGCAGGGCTTCCGCACATCAACGTCGCGGGGAACCAGGGCAAGCTGCTCCAGCTCCTCGCCCAGATCCAGGGCGCCCGCCACATCCTGGAGATCGGCACGCTCGGCGGCTACAGCACCATCTGGCTGGGCCGCGCCCTGCCCGCCGACGGGCGGCTGGTCTCCCTGGAGTACGACCCCCTGCACGCCGAGGTCGCCGTCCGCAACATCGCCCGCGCCGGCCTGGACAAGCTGGTCGAGGTGCGGGTCGGCCCGGCCCTGGAGTCGCTGCCCAAGCTGGCCGACGAGAACCCGCCCCCGTTCGACCTGGTCTTCATCGACGCCGACAAGGCCAACAACCCGCACTACGTCGAGTGGGCCGTGAAGCTCAGCAGCACGGGCAGCCTGATCGTCCTCGACAACGTCGTCCGCGGCGGCCGCGTGACCGACGCCGCCAGCACGGCCCCGGACGTGGTGGGCACCCGCGCCGCGATCGAGCTGATCGGCAGCCATCCGAGGCTGAGCGGGACGGCGATCCAGACGGTGGGCACGAAGGGCTACGACGGGTTCGCGGTGGCGCGGGTGCTGGCCTGAGAGCGCCGGGTCGCCGTCAGACCTCGTGGTAGAAGCCCACGTTGACGCTGCGCGGGGCGGTGCGGTCCTGGATGATGATCTCGCCGCTGCCGCCCCGGGGAAGCGGGACGGTGCCGCCGTAGGCGAGGGGCTGGGCGTACTCCCCGACCGTCAGCCGGACTTCGGAGGACGGGTCGGGCTGCGAGCCGCGCAGCCAGGTGAGCTGCCAGGTCCCGTCGGGGCCGCACAGGAACTCCAGATGGACGCGGGAGACGAACAGCCAGTCGTCCGGCGTCGAGAGCCGGCACACCGACTTGTCGCGGCCCACCCGCAGCACGGCACCCGGCTCGCTGGGCGCGTCGGCCATGAGCATGCCGGCCGTGGCACCCTCCTCCGCCGGGGACACGGCGGCCATGGTGAGTTCGAGCACGTGCGCTCCTCCTGTGACGTGGGTCTGGGCCCGCCGCATGATAGAACGCCCGGCTGCGTGCTGTCCGGCACAATGGGGTCATGACCGAGCGAAAGCCACCCGGCGTCGACTTCGAGTCCTGGGTCGACAAACAGATCCGCGACGCGGAGACCCGCGGCGAGTTCGAACGGTTGCCGGGGGCGGGCAAGCCGCTGCCGGCCGACGTGGACTCCGCCTACGACGAACTGTGGTGGATCAAGCGGAAGATGGCCCGCGAGGGCTTCTCCGTCCTGCCGCCGGCGCTGGCGCTGCGCAAGGAGGCCGAGGACGCGCTGGTCGCGGCCCTCGCGGCGCCCTCGGAACGGATCGCGCGGAAGATCATCACGGAGATCAACGACAAGATCCGAGAGATGATGTTCAAGCCGCCGCCCGGCCCCCCGCTGGGCAAGAAGCCGTACGACGTCGAGGACGTCGTACGGCAGTGGCGGGAGCGCCGGGCGGATCGGTGAACGGGGAGTGGTGAACGGGGTGGCTCACACGTGCAGGAGCCGCTCCGCCAGCTCGCGGTAGTCCTTCAGGGCCAGCCGGAGCTGCTCGGTGTCGGCGCTCGACACCGGCTTGCCCTCCCCGCTCTCGACGGACTGCCAGGAGTGACGCAGGGTGCGGCGACGCTGCGCCACGGCCTCGGTGAACCGGGCCGCGATCTCCTCCAGCACGTGGTCGGCCTCCTCGACGGAGGCCCGGGGCCCGTCGACGAACCCTGCGACGGCGTGCTGCAACTGCAGGCCGAGCTTGTCGGACTCGTCGTGGGGGAAGAGGTGGGCGTGCTTGCCCTCTCGGGAGGTGCCCTCTCGGGAGGTGCCCTCTCGGGGGGTGCTCTCCCGGGTGGGGCCGGGGGCGCTGGTGTCCTTGGGGACGGTGAGTTTGTTCGTGGCGCCGGTGCCGTGGCCGGTGCCCAGGGCGCTCTCGCCTCGAGCGTCGGGGGCGGCGGCGGTGTTCTCGCCGGACGGTCGGGTCACGTCGGACATTGCCTCAACTCTCCTTCGCCTGGCGTCGGTTGAGCGCCCACGGCAGGTGTCCGCCACGGGTGTTCGCGGCCTTGCGGCCGCCGTTCAGTCCGGCACGGCGGTGTCCGTCCTCATGGCGTCCGTCCTCGTGCCGTCCGGTGCCGCCGTCGTGGCGGGCCGGCCGTACCAGTTCCTCGAACAGGGCGCGGGCCGCCACCATGGCCTCCCGCATGTCTTCCGTACCGGTGCCGCCGTCGCGGGCGTCCTCCGCGCGCAGATGTGCCGCACGGTGCACGCGCCGGTAGCCGTCGACGTGATGGGCGTGGTGCACGGACAGCGCGGCGAGCTGCTCCTCGTACTGGCCGCCGTCCGGGAAGCCCCGGGCGCCGGCGAGTTCGGCGAGCAGCCGGTCCGCCTCGGCGACGGCCTCCCGCGGCGAGTCGACGAACCGCTCCTGGGCGGCCGTCCAGCGCGCCTCGTACCGCTCGCGCTGCGCCGGGTCCAGCGACCGCTCGCGCAGGTCGCCGTGGCGGTGCACCCGCTCGGTGAGTTCGCGCTCGGCGGCCTTGGCGTCGCCGTCGTGGCGGGCGACGGCCCGCTCGTACTCGGGTCCGAAGCGCCGCTTCAGGCTCGGGCCGCGACGAGGCCCGCGGGCGCGCAAGGTCATGGCGGCCGCGATGATGATGACGACCGCCGCGATCACGATCAGAGCAATGATCAGGCCAGTGGACATGGATGCCTTCCGGGTTCTCGGCCCAACCGGCCCTCCTCACGGACCGGTTCGCCGCACCGGGTAGCCCGGAATCCCGCCCCCAAACGGCACACGGCGGTCACACAAATCCGGTTGCGGGCACGGTGCGGCAGTGGCCGAGAATGCGCTCATGACCTGGACCGTGGCCCCGGAGCCGTACGACTCCCCCGTCGCCGCCGCTCTGTGGCGGGCGTACTACACCGAGGTCAGCGACCGCTGGTACCTGCTGCACGAGGGTCGCAGGACCGACCCGGAGGAGCTGGAGCGGGAGATCGCCGCCGAGCCGGGATGCGACCTCGCGCCGCCGCGCGGGCGGTTGCTGGTCGCCCGGTACGGCGGTGAACCGGCCGGCACCGCGGGCGTACGGCTGTACGACGGCACGACCGCCGAACTCACGCGGGTGTTCCTGCACCCGTCGATGCGCGGCAGGGGCGGTGCCCAGCTCCTGGTCCGGGCCGCCGAGGACGCCGCCCGTGCGCTCGGTGCCGTGCGGCTGATTCTCGACACCCGCGGTGATCTCGTCGAGGCCCGTGCCCTCTACGCCCGGCTGGGCTACGCGGAGACCGAGCCGTACAACGACGACCGGTACGCCGAGCACTGGTTCGCCAAGTCCCTCGTCTGAACCGGCGTTCAGCCCAGCTGTGCCACGCGCCGTTCCTCGGAGGGGCCGTCGTCGTACGGTCGCTCGCGGCGTGACCCGCAGAGTTCGCCGTTCAACTCCTTTACGAGTTGGACCAGATCGGCCGGCCGGTCGGGGGTCCACCAGTCGCCGAGCAGCTCGGCGAGGGACTCCTCGCGGGTTCGGGCCAGCCGGTCGGCGACCTCGCGGCCCTGGCCGGTCAGGACCAGGCCGAGGCCCTCGCGCACGGCGAGCCGCCGTTCCTCGATCTGCCGGGCGGCCTCGATGATCACGGTCAGCGGCACGGGCATGCTGTCGGCCAGCACGGCAGGCTCCACCTCGCCGTATCTCCGGATCCGCAGCAGCAGCCAGCTCGCCGCGGGCAGCAGGTCGTAGCCCGCCCGTTCGGTGATCTTCCGGTAGACTTCGCGCCGCCCCGCGCGGGTGCCGAGCACCGACAGCGCGCGGCACACCTCGTCGTACGAGGTCCGCTGGACGGGGTTGCTCGCCAGGGTCTCCGTGACGTCGGGCGCGGTGACCGAGCCGCGCAGCCGGTCCTCCTTCAGGAACCAGGCCAGCACGAAGCCGAGGAGCGCGACCGGGGCGGCGTAGAGGAAGACGTCCGTGATGGAGACGGCGTAGGCGTGCAGGGCAGGCGGCTGCAGGCCGGACGGCAGGGCGGCGATGCCGCGCGGGTCGGCCTCCAGCGAGTCCACGGAGACTCCGGGCGGCAGCCGTGCGCCCCGGAAGGCGTCCGTGAGCTCGTCGCCGAGCCGGCCCGCGAAGATCGTGCCGAAGACGGCGACGCCGAACGACGCGCCGATCGAGCGGAAGAACGTCGCCCCGGACGTGGCGACGCCCAGGTCCTCGTACGGGACGGCGTTCTGCACGATGAGCACGAGGACCTGCATCACCAAACCGAGCCCCAGCCCGAACACAAGGAAGAAGCCGCTCAGCTGGACGGTGGAGCTGTGCTCGTCGAGCTGGTGCAGCAGGAGCAGCCCGAGCGTGGTGACGCCGGTGCCGGCGACCGGGAACACCTTCCAGCGCCCGGTACGGCTGACGATCTGCCCGGAGGCCGTCGAGGCCAGCAGCAGCCCCAGCACCATCGGGAGCATGTGCACTCCGGACATGGTCGGGCTGACGCCCTGCACGACCTGGAGGAAGGTCGGCAGGTAGGTCATCGCGCCGAACATGGCGAAGCCCACGACGAAACTGATCACGGCGGCGAGCGTGAAGGTGCGGACGCGGAACAGCTTGAGCGGCAGCACGGGTTCCGCGGCGCGCCGCTCGACGGCCACGAAGGCGACCGCGAGGACGACGCCGAGGACGGCGAGCCCGACGATCTGCGCGGATCCCCATCCCCAGGTCGTCCCGCCGAGGGAGGCGACCAGCACCAGGCAGGTGGCGACGGCCGCGATGAGGAAGGTGCCGAGGTAGTCGATGACGTGCCGTTGCGACCGGCGCGGGAGGTGCAGGACGGTCGCTATCACGGCGAGCGCGACGACGCCGACGGGCAGATTGACGTAGAACACCCAACGCCAGCTCAGATGCTGTGTGAACAGCCCGCCGAGCAGCGGCCCGAGCACGCTGGTCGCGCCGAACACGGCCCCGAACAGCCCTTGGTAGCGCCCGCGTTCCCTGGGCGGGACGAGGTCCCCGACGACGGCCATCGACAGCACGATCAGCCCGCCGCCGCCCAGCCCTTGCAGGGCCCGGAAGGCGATGAGCTGGGTCATGTCCTGCGCGGCCCCGCACAGCGCGGAGCCGATGAGGAAGATCACGATCGCCGTCTGGAACAGCCTCTTGCGGCCGTACTGGTCGCCGAGCTTGCCCCACAGGGGGGTGGCGGCGGTGGCGGCCAGCAGGTAGGCGGTGACGACCCAGGACAGATGGTCCATGCCGCCGAGGTCGCTGACGATCGTGGGCAGAGCGGTCGACACGATGGTCTGGTCCAGTGCGGCGAGCAGCATGCCGAGGAGCAGGGCTCCGATGGAGACCAGCACATTCCCGGGAACCTGCTCCGGGGCGAGGGTTTCCGCAGGTGAAGGTGCGGGTGGCGGTGTCGTCTCGTGCACATCCCCGGCCATGCGACCTCCCGAGGGTCCTGTGACATTTTCCATCGTGACCGGTGTGACGGGGTATGGCCTGCCGAGTCCTTTTGGAAGCGTTCATTCCGGGGGCTCCCCGACCGCACTGTGGAGAAGATCTGGATAATCTCTGGAGTTCGCGAGGGGAGGGAGGAACGCGTGGAACCGCCTAACGGTCACCCGTGCCCGGAGTGCGGCGCGCCCAGACAGCAGGACAAGTCCCCTGCCTGCGCCTGCGCCCACCGGGCCGCCGAGGCCCTGCGCGACACCCGCACGGCCCAGGCGGCGGCAGCGGAGGACTTCGACCCGCTCCGGATCCGCCCGTACGTCGAACTCGACGACGGGGCGGGGGATTCGCGCCCGGGGGTTCCGGGCACGGGGGCGTCGCGCCCAGCGGTTCCGGCCACGGGGGCTTCACACACCGCGAGCGCGGCGCAGCCGACCTCGCCGGACTCCCCGCCCACGCAGGCCTCACACCCCGGAGAGCCCGCGCAGACCCCCGACGGAGCCGAGCGGCACGCCCGGACGGACCCGGCGCACGCCTCGCACACCGCAGGCGCCACGCAACCACCCCCGTCGAAAACCCCGACCGTCCGCCCGCTCGCCCAGGCCCCGCACTCCGAAGGCCCCGCGCAGGGCCCCGACGGAGCCGAGCGACACGCCCGGACGGACCCGACGAAGGCCACGCACACCGCAGGCCCCGCGCAACCGCCCCCGTCGAAAACCCCGACCGTCCGCCCGCTCGCCCAGGCCCCGCACTCCGAGGGCCCGGCGCAGGCGCCTGACGACGCCCCGCGGCAGCAGCTCACGGACCCTGCGGGAGCATCACAGCCGCCCTCCCCCGCGCAGGCGCCCGACAGGGCCTCGCGACGGCCCGGGACGAACCCGGCGGAGGCATCGCGCGCCGCAGGAGCCGTGCGACCATCCGCGCCCGACGCCCCGGCCATGCCCCCACGAGCCGGAGCCCCCGCGTCCGACGGCGCCCCGCGACAGCCGCTCACGGACCCTGCGGGAGCCTCGCAACCGGCATCGCACCCCGGGAGCGTCGCGCCACCGCCCTCCCCCGCCGACACCACCATGCCCCTGCGCCCGGTGGAGCCGGACGCGACCACCGCGTTCCCGGCCGCCTCCGCCTCGGACGCGACCACCGTGCTGCCGGTCACCCCTGCCCCGGACGCGACCACCGTGCTGCCGAGCATCCCGGCGCCGGGCGCGGGCGCCCCGGATCAGGACGCGACCACCGTGCTGCCCGCCGTCCCGGCCGCCGCCGCCCCGGACGCCACCTCCGTGCTGCCCACGCCCCTGGGCCCCGACGGGACCGAGCCGAGTGTCACCGATCTGCGGATGTTCGACGGGACCGGGACGGCGGCCGTGGCACCGGGGCGGCCGGAGCCGGTAGAACCCGAGTCCGGCAGGCCCGGGCGGCGGCGTCGTATCGTCCTCCTCGCCGCGGCCGGCGCATGTGTCGCCGTCGTGACGGCGGCGGGGTACGCGAGCGGACTGTTCTTCTACGAGGGGCCCTCCCGGAACACCGCGCTGCCGGACGACATCCGCGCGAGCGTGCCGGACGCCCCGTCGAGCAGCGCGGCGTCCTCGGCGCCGGAGGAGAGCGCACCGGCCACGCCGTCGACCCCCGCGGCACCGCCGCCGGCCCCGTCACGTACCAGCAGCCCGTCGGCGTCCCCGTCACCGTCCGCGCCGAGCGCCTCGGCGAGCCCGTCGCAGACGGCCTCCCCCTCGGCGCCCGAGACGTCCGCGACGGCGACCGACCCCGGGAAGTCACCGCCGGGCAACTCCCGCCAGAGCGACAACCCCAGCGTCCTGCGCCTCGGCGACCGGGGCCCGGAGGTCACCGAACTCCAGTCGCGCCTGCGCCAGTTGTTCCTCTACGACGACGACACCGACGGCACCTTCGACAACCGGCTCCAGGACGCGGTCCGCAACTACCAGTTCTCACGCGGTATCCAGGCCGACGACCTCGGCGTCTACGACCGTGAGACCCGGACGAGACTGGAGTCGGAAACCAAGGAGCCGTAGACCACCCGGGCGCCGTACGGTGACGCCGTGACTACTCAGGTGATCGTTCTCAACGGCGGTTCGAGCTCCGGCAAGTCCGGACTCGTACGGTGCCTGCAAGAGGTGCTGCCGGACCCCTGGCCGGCCTTCGGCGTCGACGCGTTCGTCGAGGCGCTGCCCGCGAGGATGAAGGGCTCGGACGGCGGGATCACCTTCGCGCCCGACGGCGGTGTGAACGTGGGCGCGGACTTCCGGGCCCTGGACGCCGCCTGGACCGAGGGCATCGCCGCCATGGCCCGCGCCGGCGCCCGGGTCATCGTCGACGACGTCTTCCTCGGCGGCGCGGCCTCCCAGCAGCGGTGGCGGAAGGCCCTGGCCGGACTCTCCGTGCTGTGGGTCGGCGTCAGGTGTGACAGCGCGGTCGCCGCGGCCCGTGAGATCGCCCGGGGAGACCGGGTCCGGGGCATGGCCGCGGCACAGGCACAGGTCGTGCACGAGGGCGTGAGCTATGACCTGGAGGTCGACACGACACACACCGAGTCCCTGGAGTGCGCCCGCACCATCGCCACCCGCATCGGCTGACCCGCCGGCCCCCAGGGCGTCACCTACGCCCCTCCTTCGGTGTCCGCGACAATGGCCAACCGGCCGGCGATCCGGCGGCACGCGTCGGCGAGTTCGGGCGGGTGGAGGTCGGTGAGTTCGGTGTCGAAGGTGGCGAGGATCCCGGCGACCCCGGCCCAGGACCAGGCGCCGAGGGTGAGGCGGCAGTGCTCGGCGTCGAGGTGCTCGACGACCGAACCGCCCGGTGCCCAGCGGGCGACGACACCGGCCGGCAGGTTGAGCCGGGCGGTGCCGGTGCACGGCCAGGCGGCGGGGGTGTCGCCGCGATCGTGACTGCTCATGACGAAGTGGGCGAGGTCGTCGCAGGGGAGCTCGCGCGGACCGAAGCGGTGTGTGGTGGGGCGGGGGCGGAGCCGGTCGACACGGTGCACTCGCCACTCGTGGTCTTCCAGGTCGTAGGCGACCAGGTACCACCGGCCGGCCCAGACGACCAGATGGTGGGGTTCGATGCGGCGGGCGGGCAGGAAGTCCTCGTCGCCGGTTCCGGGGCGTGAGCCGTCGGCGCGCAGCGTCTCGGTGACGAGTACGTGGCGGTGGCGCGCCGCGGCCCCGACGGCGGTGAGCGCGGCCGAGTCGATGGGGGCTCCAGGGAACTCCCAGTAGTTCCGCAACCTGGTCAGGCGCAGGGACTTCATCGATTCCCGCAGCGCGGCGGGCATGGCCTGTTCCAGGGTGACCAGCGCCCGCGCCGCGTCGTCCCGCAGGCCGAACACCGTGCTGGGCGCGGCCTGCAGGGCCACCGCGACCGCGAGGGCCTGATCCTGGTCGAACACCAGCGGCGGGAGGGTGTGTCCGGCGCCGAGCTGGTAGCCGCCATCGGGTCCGTGGACGGTGGTGATCGGGTATCCGAGCCGGCGCAGGGTCTCGATGTCACGGCGGACGGTGCGCTCGCTGACGTCGAGTCCGGCGGCGAGTTCGCGCAGTGGCCACAGCCGGCGCGACCCGAACAGGGACAGCAGGCGCAAGGCACGTTCCGAGGTGCTCGCCATCGCCCCATCATCCCCCTGGTAGTGGCCACTCGGTGTCCAGTACCGGTGCCACTGTTGCCTGCCGGTGGGGGCAATCAGTGGCGGAAAAGGACGGATCGGTATGCGTGTTGTCGTGGTCGGTGGCGGGATCGGTGGACTCGCGCTGGGGGCGGGGTTGCGCCGCAGGGGGTTCGAGGTGGCGGTGTTCGACCGTGACACCGACGTGGCGGCGACGGGCGGCTACCACATCACCCTGGACGAACGGGCCCAGTCGGCGCTGCGGAAGCTGGTGGCGCCGGAGACCATGCGGCGGCTGCTGGCGTCGGGCTCGGCGCTGCGGCTGCGCGACCGCGACGCGTTCTGGGACCGTCGCGGCCGGCTGCTCGGCCGGGGACCGGATCTCAGCGGCGATGCCGGCATCGACGTAGACCGGATCACCCTGCGCATGCTGCTGGCCGAGGAGGTCGGCGACGACCTGTGTCTGGGGCGGACGGTGTCCGGCGTCGACCTGGGCGAGGACGGCGCACCCCGGGTGCTGTTCCCCGATGCCGCGCCCGTCCCGGCGGATCTGGTGGTGGGCGCGGACGGCACCCACTCCCTGGTCGCCCGGCACCTGGCGGGAGGCCGGACCAACAGCCCGGCGGGCATCATCGGGTTCTCCGGCCGTACCCTCCGCGCCGACCTGAGCCCCGGTGAGCGGCAACGGCTCGGACCACGGTCAGCGATGGCGATCGGCCCACGGGGTGCGGCACTGTACGTCGGCTTCCTCGACCCGGTCGGCAACGCCGCGCTCGACGCCCCCGAGCTGCGGATGTCCGTCACCACCGGTCCCACCTACATCTGGGGCGCCATGTTCCCCGAGTCCCCCGCGACCGACTCCCTGCGCGCGTTGCGCGACGGCGAGTTGCGGGCCGCGCTGTCGCGACGGTTCCGTGAGCAAGGCTGGGCCGAGCACACGCTTGAGGTCATCGCCCGTGCCGACCCGCACAGCGTGGCCGCGTACCGTTTCAACGCCGCCTCGACCCGCGCCGCCGAGCTCGCGCCCTGGCCCGCGGGCCGTATCACCGCGCTCGGCGACGCCGTCCACGCGACACCGCCCACCGCCGGAATGGGCGCCGGCGCGGCGATCCGCGATGCCGCCGCCCTGCTTGAGCACCTGGGGGACGTCAAGGACGGCGGTAGGACGACGGCCGAGGCCGTGAACGACTTCGAGGCGGGCATGCGCCGGCGCGGCAGCGAGGTCCTCGGCCTGGCCATGAGAACGGTCCGTCTGATCCTGGCCACCGACACCGCGCTCGGCGCCGCCGCCACCGCCGTGACCACCCCGGTCCTGGCCGCCGTCGCCCGGCTGCGTCATCGATGACCGTGTGTCAGAACCAGTGCAGGCAGTGCGGGGAGCGCTCGGCGCGGAAGAGTGCGTCGGCGAGGCCGGCCGCGCCCGGGTGGTGGGCCCGGATATGGCCGGCGCGCACCAGTGTGCTCGGGGCGGTGCCGCCGAGGTAGACCGAGCCCAGGTCTCTGATGTCCAGAGACAGATCGGGCTCCCGGTCCGTCGGGACGCAGTCGGCCTTGCCGTCCCGGACGGTCAGCAGATAGCGGTCGTGCTCGCCGAGGAACGGATCCTCGACGTCGAGGACGAGCTCGCCGTCCGTGAACCAGCCGCGCGCGGTCAGCGCACGCGGGACGTCCAGCAGCCGCACCCAGAGCCAGTCCATGACGCCGCTCACCTCGCCGGCGCGGAGGTCGGCGAGCTGCCAGCGCAGCGGGTGATCGGGCGGGACGTGCTTGAACACGACGTGAGAGACCAGGTCGTGTTCGAGCACGAACCGGGCCAGGGCCGTGAAGACGGCGTCGTCGGCGGTGATGGTCTCGTCGACCGTCAGGGTGCCGGACTCGATCGAGTAGCTGGCGTACCCGTCCGGGGTGCCGTCGGCGTCCCGGTGGAGGGCGACGTAGCGCGGCGCAGGCGATATCGGGGGCTGCCCCGCGCGCAGGGCCCACCAGCGGTGCGGCCGGGACAGCGCGCCGGGCTGGGCGCGGCGGTACCGGTCGTAGACCTCTTCCAGGATCTCGCCGCACTCGGCCCGCCGCAGCACCTCGACCGAGCCGGGCGCCCGGGCGCCGGCCGT
The DNA here is from genome assembly GCF_053643595.1 of Streptomyces sp. NPDC055506. Lineage (NCBI taxonomy): Bacteria > Bacillati > Actinomycetota > Actinomycetes > Kitasatosporales > Streptomycetaceae > Streptomyces > Streptomyces sp. NPDC055506. The sequence goes on from NZ_JBSHKH010000006.1 coordinate 118,210, forward strand.
TCCGCCCGCCCGGGGCAGGGCGGGGGCGGCCCGGTGGCGAGGCACCTTCAGCTCCGCCGTGTGGGTCGCCGGTCCGTAGCCGAACCTGCCGTAGATCGAGGCCTCGGAGGCCAGCAGCACGGAAAGGAAATCCCCGCCGGCCCGCAGCCCGGCGAGCTGATGCCGCATCATCGCGGTGAGCACGCCCTGGCGCCGGTGCGAGGGCAGGACGCCGACGGCGGTCACCCCGGGGACCGGGACGAGGGCCTCACCGGGCAGGGTGAGCTCGAAGGAGTACCTGGCGGCGGTGCCGACGGGCCGCCCGTCCGCCGTCAGGGCGAGCAGGCAGCGGTCCGTTTCGAGTGCCGACCACCAGAGCCCGCCGCCGTCGACCGGGGTTTCCGGGAAAAGCCCGAACGCGGCGTGAAGGGTGTCGACGAAGACGTCGAGATCCTTGTCGGTCGTGGGACGGATCTCCATCGTTGCCGCTGCCTCCTCGGGATACCGGCACCACGACCGTGGCGTCAGGCCACAGTGCAGCGCCGCCCCGCGACAAGAGCAAGCGAATTACGACCGCATGGCCGACCATCGCCCTGTGGGGCCAGAGCGCGCCTACCCGAGGTGCAGCCGGATCGTCCCGTCCCCGGCCGCCTCCACGCGCACCCGCGTGAGGTCGTCCACCACCACGTCCGGCTCGTGGACCGCGGCCCGGGGGCCGACGCCGACCACGGTCATCCCGGCCGCGCGGCCCGCGGCGATCCCGGCTCCGGAGTCCTCGAACACGACACAGTCCGCGGGCGCCACGCCCAGTTCGGCGGCGCCCTTCAGGAAGCCCTCGGGGTCGGGCTTGCTCGCCCCGACGGACTCCGCCGTCACCCGCACCTCGGGCTGCTCGAGGCCGGCCGCGGCCATCCGGGCCGTCGAGAGCGGCACATCGGCGGAGGTCACGAGGGCGTGCGGCAGCCCGCGCAGCGAGGCGAGGAACTCCGGCGCCCCGGGGATCGCGACGACACCGTCGGTGTCCGCCGTCTCCTCGGCGAGCATCCGGGCGTTGTCGGCGTAGTTCTGCTCCATCGGCCGGCCGGGCAGCAGCAGCGCCATCGAGGCGTAGCCCTGGCGCCCGTGGACGACCTTCATGACCTCGTCCCCGTCGAGCCCGTGCCGCTCGGCCCAGCGCCGCCAGACGCGTTCGACCGCGGCATCGGAGTTGACGAGGGTGCCGTCCATGTCGAGCAGGAGGGCGCGGGCGGTGAGCACGGCGGTGGCCGTCATCGGCTGCTCCAAGGCTCAGGGCGCGGTTCCAGCGCCGGAAGGGGTGGGCGGCGGGTTCGCCTCGCACCCCGGAGGACAAGGCGGCCCCGCCCGCCGGTCAGGGAAAACGGGCGAGGGCCACTTTGTTCCCCCACGGTACAAAACAATCCCGGCTTCGCGCCAGACCCCCCGGCAGACGTTCACCGACCGTTCAGCTCAATCGAACCGAGCCCCGGCCCGAGCCCGGCCCGAGCCGTGGGCCGGACCTCTCCTCGCCGAGCCCCGGCTCGCCGACCCCACACTCACCGAGCCCCCGCTCACCCGGTCACGGCCTCCCACAGGCTCCACACCCCGAGCGCCAGCATCACCAGCGCCGCGATCTGCGTGATCAGCCGCAGCGGCACCTTCTTCATCAGCGCCTTTCCGCCGACGATGCCGATCCCGGCCACCGCCCACAGCGCGAGCACCGCGCCCAGGCCGACGGAGAGCGGGTCGTCGTAGCGGGCGGCCAGGTTCGCCGTCATGATCTGGGTGAGATCGCCGAACTCGGCGACCAGGATGAGCATGAAGCCCGCGCCCGAGACCTTCCAGAAGGACTGGTTCTCCGGCTTGCGGACCTCTTCCTCGTCCTCGCCCTTCCTCAGCAGCAGCACCGCCGCCCCACCAAGGAAGAGCACACCCGTCACCGCCTGCACGATCTGCTGCGGCAGCAGCGTCAGCACACTGCCCGCCGCGACGGCGAGCACGACATGCAGGGCGAAGGCGGCGGCGACACCGGCGAAGACGTAGGAGGCGCGGTAGCGGGTGCCGAGGACGAGGCCGGCGAGGGCGGTCTTGTCCGGCAGTTCGGCGAGGAAGACGACGCCGAAGACGACGGCCGTCACGGTCAGGCTGATCAAGGGTTCCTCAATCGGTCGGGGCTGCCCCACCGAGAGTGCTGAACCTTCACGCGACACACCTCGGCACGGCAGCGCACACGGCACCCGTGCCGAAGAGCACGGGCGTGCACTGCTTGCCGAAGGTCTCGCTGGCGGGTCCGTGAAAGGACCGCCTCCGGGCGCCGGCTCAGACGAGCTGAGCAGTATGTCGACGGTCCGGCGAAGAGCTACTCCCCTTCTGCGCCGTCCATGGTACGCGACACCCCTGGAGTGAAAAGTTCCGCCTTGAACCTTGTCATGTCATGAACTCGTCACTACCTTCTCACCGCACGCACACCTCCCCGCAACACGGTGCGGCGAGCATTCTCGCGCTCGCTGCCCAACGCCCCCACCCCACAAGGGAGTTCGTATGCCGAAGTTCTACGCGCGTCGACGGCTCAGCATACTCGCGGGCCTCACCGGCCTCATAGCCTCGGCCGGACTGATCAACGGTCCGGCCGCCTCCGCCGCCCTCCCCACGCCCGTCAGCGCGGCCACCGCCCGCACCTACCTCGCCTCGCTCACCGTGGCCACCGAGGACCGCACCGGCTACGACCGCGACCTCTTCCCGCACTGGATCACCCAGTCCGGCGCCTGCAACACCCGTGAGGTCGTCCTCAAGCGCGACGGCTCCAACGTCCAGCAGGACTCCTCCTGCGCCGCCACCAGCGGCAGCTGGTACTCCGTCTACGACGGCGCGACCTGGTCCGCCGCCTCCGACGTCGACATCGACCACCTGGTCCCGCTGGCCGAGGCCTGGGACTCCGGCGCCGACTCCTGGACGACGTCCCGCCGCCAGTCCTTCGCCAACGACCTGACCCGCCCGCAGCTCATCGCGGTCACCGACAACGTCAACCAGGCCAAGGGCGACCAGGACCCGGCCACCTGGATGCCCTCCCGGACGGCGTACCGCTGCACCTACGTCCGCGCCTGGGTCCAGGTGAAGTACTACTACGGCCTCTCGGTCGACTCCGCCGAGAAGTCCGCGCTGACGAACTACCTCTCGAGCTGCTGACACCAGGTATTTTCCGGCCGGGATCTCCCCGCTGACCTCAGTCGTTCCGTACCGTACGGGGCGACGGAGAGGGGACCACCATGGCCGGACTGCGCCTCGGACCACTGCTGAGGTACACGGACGGCTCGTCCGCGACCGTATGCGTCGAGACGAGCCGTCCGTGCTCCACCGAGGTGCGCTGCGCCGACGGCGCCGGAGGCTCGGCCCGCACCTTCCAGATCGAGGGCCACCACTACGCGCTGATCCCGGTGACCGGCCTCACCGCCGGTACGACCACGACGTACGAGGTCCTCCTCGACGGCACCCGTGTGTGGCCGCTGCCCGGCTCCCCCTTCCCGCCCTCGGCGATCCACACGCCGGGCCCCGAGGAGGGCCTCCGGGTCGCCTTCGGCTCCTGCCGCTGGGCGGCACCCCCCGCGGGCGGGCACGACCCCGTAGGCCCGGACGCCCTGGACGCCCTCGCCACCCGTCTCGCGGCCGACCCGGAGGGCGAGCGGCCCGACGTCCTGCTGCTGCTCGGCGACCAGGTGTACGCCGACGAGACCTCCGACGGCACCCAGCGCTGGCTGGCGGCCCGCCGCGACCTGAACGACCCGCCGGGCAACGGGGTCGCGGACTACGAGGAATACACGCACCTCTACTACGAGTCCTGGCTCGACCCGCGCATCCGCTGGCTGCTGTCCACCGTGCCCAGTTTCATGATCTTCGACGATCACGACGTCATCGACGACTGGAACACCTCCGCCGCCTGGCTCACCGACATGCGGGCCACCGACTGGTGGCAGGAGCGGCTGCTGAGCGGTCTGATGTCGTACTGGGTCCACCAGCACCTGGGCAATCTCTCCCTGGAGGAGCTGGCGGCCGACCCGGTGTACGAGGCGGTCCGCGAGACCCCCGACGGCACCGACGCACTGCGCGCCTTCGCCGCCCGGGCCGACGCGGACGCGGCCACGGCCCGCTGGAGCTACCGGCGCGACTTCGGGCGCGTACGCCTGCTCATGGTGGACAGCAGGGCGGCCCGCGTCCTCGCCGAGGACAGCCGCGCGATGCTCGACCCGGGCGAGGAGGCCTGGCTGCGCGAGCAGGTACGGGACACCCCCGGGGCCTACGACCACCTCCTCATCGGCACCTCGCTGCCCTGGCTGCTGCCGCATCTGGTGCATGACGCCGAGGGGTGGAACGCGGCGCTGTGCCGGGGCGAGCGGGGCGAGCGCTGGGCGCGGTTCGGGGAGAAGGTGCGGCGGGCCGCCGATCTGGAGCACTGGTCGGCGTTCCCCGAGTCCTTCGCCGGGCTGGCGGAGCTGATCGCCGAGGCCGGCTCGGGGCCGGACGCGCCGGCGACGGTGTGCGTGCTGTCCGGGGATGTGCACCACGCCTACATCGCCGAGCCCTCGTGGCCCGGCCCGGGGCCCGACGCCCGGGTGGTGCAGCTCGTCTGCTCCCCCGTCCACAACTCCGTCCCGCTGTCGATCCGGATGGGCTTCCGCATCGGCTGGACGGCGGTGGCGCGCACCCTCGGACGCGGTCTGGCCCGGCACGGCCGGCTGCCCCGTCCGCCGGTCACCTGGCGCAAGAAGGGCGGCCCCTGGTTCGGCAATCAGCTGATGACCCTGACCCTGCGCGGCCGTTCGGCCCGGCTGCGGCTGGAGCAGGCCAAGGCACGTCAGGGGGCGGGCCCCCGTCTGACAACGCTCAAGGACTCCGAACTTGCCCCATGACACACCCGTTTCACCCCTTTGCGGCAGGCGTGTCCCGCGATGTCAGTGACGCATCCCACAGCTAGCGTCAATCCTTCCCCACGAACCTCGGTTCCCGCTCGCGGCGACGGCATGATGAGGCGGACCGTCCGCTTCCCGACCGGCGGACCGCCGACACGCGCCCCACACGCCCGGGAGTACCACCCTTGTCTGCGTCGACCGAGGAACCCGTACCGGCCGAGACACCCCCACCGGTCTCCGTCGCCCTGGTCGGCGCCGGGCCACGGGGCACCAGCGTCCTGGAACGCCTCTGCGCCTCCGCCCCGGAGCTCCTCCCTCCCGGTGCCCGGCTGACGGTCCACGTGATCGACCCGGACCCGCCGGGACCCGGCCGCGTCTGGCGCACCGCCCAGCCGTCCGAGCTGCTGATGAACACCGTGGCCTGCCAGGTGACCCTGTTCACCGACGAGAGCGTGGACTGCTCGGGCCCGATCCGCCCGGGGCCCAGCCTGTACGAGTGGGCGCGCGGCACGCTGGACCCGGACGAGTACCCGACCCGGGCCGACTACGGCCGCTATCTGGAGTGGGTGTTCGCCAGGGCCGTACGGGACGCGCCGCCGAACGTGCGCGTGGAGACGCACCGGGCCCGCGCGGTCCGGCTCGACGACACCCCGGGCGGCCGGCAGGCCCTCACCCTGGACGACGGCCGGACCCTGACCGGCCTGTCCGCGGTGGTCCTGGCGCAGGGGCATCTGCCGGCGGTCGCGGACCCGGCCGGGCGGCGCCTCGCGGCCCATGCCGCCCGTCACGGACTGCGCCACATCCCGCCCGCCAACCCGGCCGATGTCGACCTGACCTCCATAGCCGCGGGCGAGCCCGTCCTGCTGCGCGGTCTCGGCCTCAACTTCTTCGACCACACCGCCCTGTTGACGACCGGCCGCGGCGGCCGTTTCGTCCGGGACACCCGGGGCGGCGGCCTGCGCTATCTCCCCTCCGGCCGGGAACCGCGGCTGTACGCCGGTTCGCGGCGCGGGATCCCGTACCAGGCGCGCGGCGACAACGCGAAGGGGCCGTACGGCCGGCACGTCCCGCTCGTCCTCACGCCGGAGACGATCGCGGGCTTCCGCAAGCGCGCGGACTCCGGGGAGGCGCCCGACTTCCTCGCGGAGATATGGCCGCTGGTGGCGAAGGAGGTCGAGACGGTCTACTACTCCGCGCTGCTGCGGCGGGCCGGAACCGCCGAGCGACGGTGCTCGGAGTTCACCGGCCGCTTCCTGGCGGTGCCGCACGGAGACCCCCGGGAGACCGTACTGCTGGACGAGTTCGGCGTGCCCGGTGCCGACCGCTGGTGCTGGCAGCGGGTGTCCCGCCCGCACGCGGGACGGGACTTCGCGCACCCCGGCGAGTGGCGCGACTGGCTGCTGTCGTATCTGCGCGAGGACGCCGCGCAGGCCGCCCTGGGCAATGTCCGGGGCCCGCTGAAGGCGGCCCTCGACGTGCTGCGCGACCTGCGCAACGAACTCCGGCTGATCGTCGACCACGGGGGCCTCGCCGGCGCCTCCCGCCGGGACCATCTGGACCGCTGGTACACCCCGCTCAACGCCTTCCTGTCCATCGGCCCGCCCCGGCGCCGTATCGAGGAACTGGCGGCCCTGATGGAGGCGGGTGTGGTGCGGGTGCTCGGGCCGCGCCTGGAGGTGACGGAGGAGGACGGGGCCTGGGTGGCGCACTCACCCGAGGTGCCGGGCTCGGCCGTCCGTGTGACAACCCTCATAGAGGCCCGTCTGCCGGAGGCCGACTTGCGGAGCACGGCCGACGGGCTCCTCGCCGAGCTGCTACGGACGGGCCAGTGCCGCCCGCACACCGCCGACGGTTACGAGACAGGCGGATTGGACGTCACCCCACGCCCGTATCGTCTGATGGATCGTCAAGGTGTTGTACACACAAGGCGGTTCGCGTTCGGCGTGCCGACGGAAGGTGTGCACTGGGTGACCGCCGCGGGGGCCCGCCCGGGTGTGGATTCGGTCACGCTTTCGGACGCGGACGCGGTCGCCAGAGCCGCTCTACGTGCGGTTGCGACCAGAAGCGACACCCAAACAGAGGTAAACCAGTGGCCAAATGTTGAACTTGCAAGCATCAATTAGGCACACCTAACGTGGGCTACTCATCGGTTCTGTCCCCCGACCGGCCTTGCCCTGGCCGGCCGCCCGAAGGAGTCCCCCACATGACCGAACGCCTCAACGGCGCCCAGCCGTACGCTCTCGGGCTGTTCCGGATCGTCATCGGCCTGCTGTTCTCCTGCCACGGCGCCGTCGCGCTCTTCGGCGTCCTCGGAGGTGTGGACGGCAAGGGCGGCACCGCGGCGACCGGCGCCTGGCCGAACTGGTACGCGGCCGTCATCGAACTCGTCGGCGGCATCCTGGTCCTGCTGGGCCTGGGCACCCGCGCTGCGGCCTTCATATCGTCCGGCGCGATGGCCTACGCGTACTTCAAGGTCCACCAGCCCCAGGGCCTGTGGCCGATCGAGAACAGCGGCGAGGGCGCGGCCATGTACTGCTGGGCCATGTTCCTGCTGATCTTCACCGGCTCCGGCGCGTTCGGCGTGGACCGGCTGCTGGCGCGGCGCACCTCCGCTCAGGGGCAGCGCTCCACGGAGCAGACGCCGGTGACCGCCTGAGCCGCCCGGACACCACCACGGAGGACGGCGCCTTCCCCGCTTCGGGGAGGCGCCGTTCTGCTGCCCTGCGGCGCGTCGCCTACTCGTCCCTGTCCACCGGCTCGAACGGCACCGTGAAACAGGCCGCCCGCTCCCCCGCGCCGCCCGGCACGTCGTGGATCACGACCGAGGACGCCTCGCCCGGCCGGAAGCCCCAGCTGTGCCGGGCACTGGCCGCGCCCGCGCCGCGCCGGTCGGCCGTGAAGTCCAGCCAGACCTCGTTCTCCGGGCTGACATGGTGCGGATCGCTCGACGGCCGGTGCTGGTAGTGCCCGCCGGCGGCCTCCGGGTCGGCGCCGCACGGCTTCTGATGCACATGGACGCCGTACGCGTGCCCGGGCTTCATGCCGGCCACCTTCAGCCGTACGGTCGTCGCGCCGCCGGGTGCGGTGTGCTGGCGGACCTCGATCCACGAGCCCACCGGCACGAGGCTCCTGTCGTACGTCAGCGCCGCCGACCGGTCCGCTGCCCCGGGCACGGTGAACCGGGCCTCCGCCCGCACCGAGTGACTCTCGACAGCCTCGACACCGCCCGGACCACCGGCGAACAAAGTGGCCGCGACGGCGCTCGCGCATATCCCTGCCAGCATGATGTGTACCGTTCCTCGCCTTGTGTCTGATGCAGCCCCTTCCGTTGCTACGGGACACCCGCGCCCGCCGCCCTCCGGGAGATGGCAGCCGGGTGACAACCGGGAGCGAACCCCGTGAACGGACCGTCACACCCCAGGCGTACGCTGTATGGCTGTCATGGCCATTCCCGCCGCTCCCCGCGCGACATCGCGGCACGGTCTGGCCCACGGGGGATTCACGGGGAGTCACGGTGCTGGAGCATTTGGGGTCGCTGATCGGCAGCCCATGGATCTACGCGGTGGTGGCCCTGTCCATCCTGCTCGACGTGTTTCTGCCGGTGCTGCCCAGCGGCGTCCTGGTGATCACGGTGGCCACGGCGGCGGCCGCGGGCTCGGCGACCGATGTGCCCGACATCCTGGCGCTGACCCTCTGCGCGGCCACCGCCTCCGTCCTCGGTGACCTGGTCGCCTATCGCCTCGCCTGGCGCGGCGGCGCCCGGCTGGACCGGGCGATCTCCCGCTCCCGGCGTCTGACCACCGCGCAGGAACGTCTCGGCGCGGCGCTGGCGCGGGGCGGCGGCGCGCTCGTCGTCCTCGCGCGCTTCGCCCCCGCGGGCCGCTCGGTCGTCTCCCTCGGCGCGGGCGCCGCCCACCGCCGCGCCCGCGACTTCCTCCCCTGGTCGGCCCTGGCCGGCCTGACGTGGGCCGCGTACAGCGTCGCCCTCGGCTGGTTCGGCGCGCACTGGCTGGGCGCGAGCTGGCTGGCGACTGCGGTGTCAGTGGGGGCGCTGTTCGGGGCGGGGGCGGGGGCGGCTTACGTCATGCGCAGGGAGCCGCGGGCGTCGGAGGCGTCGTAGGCCTCGCGGGTCCGCGGGCGTCGTAGGAGCCCTGCCGTGATGGCTGGACCTCAGCTCGCTCGGCGAGCGGCGGCTCCCCGGATCTCCAGCCCGTCCAGCAACTCCTCCGTGGCCTGCGCGACGGCCTCCACGGCGCGGTCGAACACCTCCTGGTTGTGAGCGGCGGGGGCCCGGAATCCCGAAACCTTCCGCACGTACTGCAACGCGGCAGCCCGAATGTCGTCCGCCGTGGCCTCCTCGGCCATCGCAGGGGGACGAAGCGTCTTGATACTCCGGCACATGCCCCCAGTCTCACCCTTTCGGCCCCCGTACGACAGCGACTCCTGCCATGATCTCCGCGAGGCGGCCACCACTGTGGGGCCGACCGATGAGAGGAACCCGACATGGGGAACGAACTCACCGTGGCCGTATTGGGCCCCGGCGGCGTGGGCGGCCTGCTCGCCGCGCTGCTCTCCCGCACCGGCCACCGGGTGATCTGCCTGTCCGGCGAGGAGACGGCCCGGACCCTGCGCACGGACGGCATCCGGATCCGCAGCACACACTTCGGCGACTTCACGGCCCCGGTAGAGGCCGACACGCTCCTGCGTGAACCGGTCGACGCGTGCTTCGTAACCGTCAAGCACACCGCCCTCGACGCCGCCCTGGCGCGCGTCCCCGCACCCGCGCTCGCCGACGGCCTCGTCGTGCCGTTCCTGAACGGCGTCGAACACCCGGCGACCCTGCGTGCCCGCTACCGTCCCGACCTCGTCGCCCCGGGCGTCATCCGCGTCGAGTCGACCCGGACCGCCCCGGGCGTCATCGAACACGGCAGCCCCTTCGCCGAGATCGACCTGACCGGTACGGCGGTGCCCCGCGCCCGCCTCGACACCCTCGCCGAGGCCCTCACCGCCGCCGGGCCGACCACCCGCGTCCAGGACGACGAGACGGCGGCCCTGTGGGCGAAGATGTCGTTCCTGGCCCCGTTCGCCCTGCTCACAACCGTCCACGCCCTCCCCCTCGGTGAGATCCGCACCCGCCACCGCGATGAACTGACGGCGCTGGTGGAGGAGACGGCCGCGATCAGCCGCGCGTGCGGCGGCCCGGCCGACCCGGCCCAGGCCCTCGCCCGCTACGACGCCTTCCCGCCGCGGACGAGGTCTTCGATGCAGCGCGACGCCGAGGCGGGCCGTCCTCTCGAACTGGACGCCATCGGCGGTGCGTTGCTCCGCGCGGCCGAGCGGCACGGCGTTCCGGCTCCGGTGACTGCGCGGGTGGTGGGAGAACTGGAGAGGGAACACACGTTCGCGTGAACCCCAGGAAGAGACTCGCCACTCAAATTCGAACAGGCGTATCATTGGGGCGTGGCTACGACCTATGACTTTCCGAGTGACCTCCTCGCCGGTCAGGAGGAACTCCATCAGGTCCGCGCCGAGCTGTCGGTCCTGCTGAAGCGGCTGCCCTGGTCGGTGGAGCCGGTGGACGGCTTCAGCGACGACAACGGCTGGCGCAAGGTCGAGCGCCCCGCCTCCCCCGGCTGGAGCGCCGACGAACAGGCCGAGGTGGAGAAGCTCCGAAGGCGCGAGCACGAACTCGCGGTGTTCGTCAGCACCCACCGCTACTGGTCCGAACTCACCGGCCCCGAGCGGGTGACGGCCCGTTCCCAGCTGAAGCACGCGCACGAGGCTCCGCCGGAGGAGACCGACGGAGCCTCGTAGCCGCGGGGGCGTCAGCCGCGGCTCTTGCCCAGGAGCTTGTTCATCTCGCGGATCTCGGCGTTCTGCGCGGTGACGATGTCACCGGCCATGGCCTTGGCGGGGCTGTACCGGCCCTTGCTCTTCTCTACGGCGGCCATCTCCACGGCACCCTCGTGGTGCTCGACCATCAGGGTCAGGAACTGCGTGTCGAAGGCCTTGCCCGTCAGCTTCTCCAGGCCGGCCATGTCCTCGCCGCCCATCATCCCGGGCATGCCGGAGTGGCCGGAGGCCGAGTGGCCCATGTCCTTTCCGGCCCCGGGGGCGTCCTCACCCCACTGCTTCAGCCAGCCGGTCATGGTCCTGATCTCCGGGTCCTGGGCCTTCTCGACCCGCGCCGCCAGGTCCTTGACCGCACCGGAGACGGCCCGGCCGTCGGCCAGCCGCGCCATCTCCAGCGCCTGCCGGTGGTGCGGGATCATGCCCTGCGCGAAGGACACGTCCTGGGCGTTGTGGGCTCCGCTCGTGGCCTCGGCGCCGGCGGACTCGGAGGCGGAGGCGGAGGCGTGCGCGTCGTGCCCGCTGCCGCTGTTGTCGCCACCGTCGCCGCCGCACGCGGCGAGGACGAACGTCGCGGCACCGGCCGCCGCCACGAGGGCGGCCCGGCGCGTCAGATTACGGATGCTGTACGTGCTGTTCATGCGTGAACTCCTGCTTCTGCAAGGAGAGGGAATGGGATTCGGACACGTCGACGCACCACACCGGCAAGGGCGTTGGCCCCCGGCGCGATGCGTACGCGGTGTCTAAATCCGCAGAAGCTGGAGTTCGGCGAGGGAGGGCGGGGCACGCGCGCCTTCCGCTTCCCCGCCCGCGAACGCCCGTACGACGTCCGCCGCTACGCCCCCGGGGACCGGGTCGGGAACCAGCGGGGGCAACACCGGCCCACCACTCAGCGCCCCCGACGCACAGGTCGCGTCGGCATGATGGACGGACCCGCCACCGCAGTGCGCGTAGGGCGTGGCCTGGGAGTGCGTCTGAGGTGCGTGACTGTCCGACACGTGCGTCCCCTGAGGGACAGCACCCCCGGGCGCCAGCCCGTGCATCCCCAGCAACCCCGCCAACAGCCCCAGCACACACAGCACACGCCACCGCCGGACGACGGATCGCGGGGCACGCTGGACGGGACTGTTCACGGCGCCCATCGTAGAGAAGGCGTTCGACTGCTCGTACCCCGATCGGGCTAACTCGGCCAGCCGTCTGCAACCGCGCTGCCTCTCCCCAGGTCATGCACCGCACGACACGAATGACCCCGAGGGGAAACCATGAGCCAGCAGTACCCGCAGCAGCAGAACCAGCCCTACCCGCCCCAGCAGCCGGGGTTCGGCGCCCCGGCACCCCAGCCGCCGAAGAAGCGCAGCGCCGGCAAGATCGCGGGCCTCGGGTGCGCGGGCATCGTCGCCCTCTTCGTCATCGTCGCCGTCGCCACGGGCGGCGGAAGCAGCGAGAGCAAGGACACCTCGAAAAAGGACAAGGCGGTCGCCGCCGACGGCAAGCCCGGGGGCGGCGGGGACAGCGGGGCCGAGCCGGCCGACGAGAAGTCCCAGGCCGAGCAGTTCCGGAGCTGCGTCGCCAAGAACGGCACGGACACCGAGAAGGCCGCGGTCGAGCACGTCACCAAGGTGACCGGCGCGGACAAGCGCAACGACATCCTCGACTCGGCAGAGGTCTTCACCGACTACACCGGCGGCATCGTGGGCCCGCACCAGGGCGAGGGCAAGCTCATCGCCTCCGCGTTCACGTCCTGCTACGAGTCCGAGAACGGCCTCGTGACGGTCTACGACAAGGACGGCGAACTGCTGGCCAACGCGAATTACTGACCCCACACGAAAGATGCCTTCCGGAAATCTTCCCGGAAGGCATCTGATGTGCTGCTCGCAATCTGTGGGCGCGGACGGTTTCGAACCGCCGACATCCTGCTTGTAAGGCAGGCGCTCTACCCCTGAGCTACGCACCCGGCTCCCGGGCCGGACGCCCAGGACGAGTCGACAGCCTACATTGCCCGGGGCGCGGACCGGCAATCCCGTTTCCGTGGGGCGGGCCGGGGGTTATCCCCCCTTCGGATCCGGGAGTGGCCCGGATCCCCCGGCGGGCCCCGGATCCATACGGTCGTAGAGCGCTCAAGGAGCGCCCGTCGTCCGCTCAGGGGGAGATCGTCATGGCCCGCACCATCCGTACCACCGGCACCACCCGCACCGCTGCCGCACGCGCGATCGCCGTCGCCGGTGCCGTGGCCGTCCTCGTCGCCGGGCTCAGCGCCTGCGGGGCGTCCGCCGGGGACGACACGGAACCCGACCACCGGTCCTTCGACCTCCAGGGCGGCACCCTGACCGTCGACAGCGACGACTCCGCCCTGGAGATCGTCGCCGCCGACCGGAACCCGGAGGGCGAGATCGGGGTCACCCGGTGGTTCCAGGGCTCGGTCGTCGTCGGCAAGGAGCCCAAGGTCACCTGGTCGATGCGGGACGACCGGCTGGTGCTGCGGCTGAAGTGCTCCGGCGTCGTAGCGGACTGCGCGGCCAAGCACCGGATCGAGGTGCCCAGGGGCATCGAAGTGAAGGTCGAGGACGGCGACGGCAGCGTGCGCGCCCGGGGCTTCCGGGACCCGCTGAGCATTCGTACGGGCGACGGCTCCGTCCGCGTCACCGACACCACCGGGCCCCTGGAGCTGCGCACCGGCGACGGATCCATCCGCGCTGAGGTCTCCTCCCGTGACGTCCGCACCCGCACCGGCGACGGCTCGGCCCGCCTCGAACTCGGCGTCGTACCGGACCGTGTGGAGTCCCGCAGCGGCGACGGTTCCGTGACCATCGCGCTGCCCGAGGCGAGGTACCGCGTGACCACCGAGACCGGCGACGGCGGCGTGGATGTGTCCGTGCCCCGGGACGAGAGCAGCCGCCATGTGGTGTCCGCCCGGACCGGCGACGGCAAAGTGACGGTCCGAACGGCGAACTGACCGGCCCGTGTGTTCGTCCTCTACCGGTGGGAGAATGACACCGGGCAGGGCGGACCACAGCACGGGAGAGGGATGTGACGGCGACACCAGGGCAGCCGGATTCGCCGTCGGTGCCGCGCGCGCACAGCCCGCGCCGCGCCATCCGCCACCCCGTCCCCCGCACCCCGGGCGGTCCGCTCCGGGACGCGCTCACCCTGATGGCGCTGCCGCTGGTGGCCGCGCTGGCGCTGCCCGCCGCCTTCGCGGGCGGTGGCACCCGGCGCTGGTTCGGAGGCCGCGCCGAGAACCAGCGGGCCGAGGCCCAGGCCGCGAAGGACGCCGCGGCGGCCGCCTTCTACGAGCTGGACACCGCCCAGCGCGACCTGCGCATCTCGATAGAGACGATCACCGCTGTCGACGACTCCCCCGCCGCCCGGCGGGCCGTCGCCGATTTCGACGCCCTCGGCAGACGCATCGACGAGGTCAGCCACCGGTACATCAACGCCGTCGACGCCCATGATCTCGACCGCGACGACCTGGAGGCCTCGGCCGCCTCCCGTGCCCGCGCCGAGCTGACCGCCGCCAAGGAGGAACTGGGCCGGGTCAAGCAGGAGCTGGACCGGTTCACCGACGGCCTCGGCCCGCTGCTCGGCAAGGCCGAGACCCAGCTGGCCCGCCTCGCACCCGCCGTGGAACGCGCCCGCCAGGCCCTGCTCGGCGCCTCGAACGCCCTCGACTCGGTACGAGCGTCGAACCTGAAGGCGGACGACCTCGCCGCCCGTCTCGCCACCCTCTCCCCGGAGCTGACCAAGCTGAACCAGGGCGCCGGCCGGCACGGCGTGCCGGAGACCCTGGAGCGGGCCGAGCGGGTCACCCGCGAGGCCGAGGCGATCCGGGTGGAGGCCGAGCGGCTGCCGGACCGCGCCGCCGAGATCGACCACCGGCTCGTCTCCCTGCGCACCCGCGCCCAGGCCCTCACCACCCGCTCCGAGCAGGTGGACCCGATCCTGAGCGAACTCCGCCGCCGCTTCACCGCGGCCTGCTGGCAGGACCTCCAGCGCGTCCCCGACGACGCCGCCGAGCACGTCCGCCAGGCCGAGACCAAGCTGGCCGAGGCCCGCTCCGCCCGTGCCGAGCAGCGCTGGGCCGACGCCACGGCCCTGCTGTCGACCGTACGAGCCCTGCTGAACAGCACCGACGAGGCCGTCTCGGCCGCCGGCGACCGCCTGCACCGCCTCAACGCGGTCCAGAAGGACCCCCAGCAGGAGATCGAGCGCACCCGCTTCGCCATCCGCGACGCCCAGCGCCTCGCCATGGCCGGCCGCCACACCCCCGACCCGCAGGACGCCCGCCCCCTGGACGACGCCGTGGCCCGCCTGGACCGCGCCGTCGCCACCCTCGACGGGCGCCACCCCGACTACTGGCACTTCCTCACGGAGACGGAGGCGATCCGGCAGGCGGCGGCCCGGGTGGTGGGCCGGATCCGCGAGGAGCGAGGGACCGGGCACTGAGCCCGGCCCTCGCCCGTTCTCAGGTGCGGTAGGCGTAGTAGTACGCGTTCGGGTCCGACGCGACGAGGCTCGCCACCGACCTGCGGAGGGTGTTGGTGGAGTGGTACGTCACGTAGGGCACGCCGCCGCTCTTGGACGTGACGATCATCGTGTGGTCCTTGGACCCGTCCCGGTCGAAGTCCATCTGGAGGACGTCACCGACCTCGAGCTGGTAGACGTTGGCGAGCGGCTTGGTCCGCTTGGAGTTCTGGGCGAACCAGGACCACTCGTTGACGCCGATGAACGAGTGCGACTGGATGTCGGCGTTGCCGAACCACTTGGTGTAGTCGTACACGTAGCCGGGTGCGTGCTTCCAGCCGCCCGCCTTCAGGGCCTGGCTGACGAAGTTGGTGCAGTCACCGCCGGCGCCGCGGCCGCTGAAGTCCGGGTAGTCCTTGTTGTAGACGTTCCAGTGCTTCTCGGCGTAGGCCGCCATGGCCTTGTAGTCGTACGTCGTGCCGGTCTTCGGGACGGCGGCCGGGTTGCGGGTGGTCGCCGCGCGCGGGGCGTTCGGCATGGTGTCGTCGGCGGCTGTCGCCTTGACGGGGGCCGGCTTGGAGAGCGTGTTCACCGCGAGACCGCCCTGGTCGGTGTCGCGGATGCCGGTCAGCTGCCAGTCGCCCTGCCGGTCGGCCTTGAAGGTCAGCTCGTGCCGGGCCTGGAAGCCGGTGGTCTTCGGCGCGTCACCACGGGCCTGGGCGTAGGTCAGGGTCGTGGTCTCGGTGACCGCCGCCATTGCCGTACGGCCCGTCACCCGCGTGGCGTCCAGGGTGACGGTGGTGCGGGCCTTGCCGTACTTCTCGCCCGCCTTCGCCAGGCTCTCCTTGCGCTGCTCCAGCGCGGACAGGGTGGCGTCCTCGGAGCGGGCCGTACCGGAGGACAGCTTGACGTCACCGGAGAAGCCGTCGGTCAGCGGCTTGTCCTGATCTGTCTGCCCGCCGTCGACCAGGGCGTTGGTGCGATCGGTGAAGACCGCGTCCGCGAGCCGTTGGAAGGTGGCCTTGGTGCGCGCGTCCACCGACGGGTCGTCCAGGACCGCCGCGCCGGCGCTCCAGTTGGGCAGCAGGGCGACTCCGGCGACGACCGAGGTCGCCGCGGCCCCGAGTATCGTGGCGCGGCGCCGGGCCCCGTTCAACTTCCTTGATTTCACTGGTGTTTTCCCCTCTTGCCCCGGCCAGGGGTTGCCGGGGTACGAGATCTTCGCATGACGTGTGTGGTTATTGTGAAGAGGGTTGCTCCTGTTGCTTCACGGCCGCTTCACGACTCACTTCACGACTCACTTCACGACTCACTTCACGACGGTCGACCAGTCAGGCGACTGCGCCGGGTCCAGGCCGCGCAGCCGCCGCAGCGTCTCGGGCTTCTGCACGTCGAGCCAGTCGGCCAGCTCCCTGAAGGACACGCACTTGACGTCCTTCTTCGTGCACACGCTCTTGATGACCTCGTCGACGGCCCTCATGTAGATGCCGCCGTTCCAGTCCTCGAAGTGGTTGCCGATGAACAGCGGGGCCCGGCTGCCGTAGTACACGCGGTTGAAGCCGGACATGTAGGAGGCGACGGTCTGCTCTTCCCACTCGGGGTACTTCGCCGGGTCGCCCTCGGTCTCGCCCTCGGACTGGTTGTAGAGGAAGTTGAAGTCCATCGACAGGCCCTGGTACTTGCCGCCCTCGTACGGGAGCATCTGCAGCGGGAAGTCCCAGATGCCGTTCTTCTTGACGGGCCATATCTGGAAGTCGCCCGCGGAGCTGGCGTCGTAGCGCCAGTGATAGCCCTCGGCGGCCTTCAGCAGGTTCTTCTGGCCCTCCAGGCAGGGCGCACGGCCGCCGGTGACCTCCTTCCTGATGTCGAACGGCAGCGGGTCGGTTTCCTGGAGGCCGGTGTTGGTCTTCCACTTCTCGACGAACGCGTAGAACTGGTCGATCTCGCTCTTCCACTCCGCGACGCTCCAGTCGCCGCCGCCCTTCTTGCCGCAGAAGTGGCCGTTGAAGTGGGTGCCGATCTCGTTCCCGCCCTGCCACGCCTTGCCGAGCTCCTCCACCGTGGTGCGGATGTGCTCGTCGGTGGCGAAGCTGATCGCCGCCGAGCCCTTGGAGTGCTGAGGCGGGGAGTACAGGTCTTTCTTGCTCTTGGGCAGCAGGTAGATGCCCGTGAGGAAGAAGGTCATGTGGGCGTCGTACTCCTCGGCCAGCTCCCGGTAGTGCGAGAAGAGCCCGTCGTCGCCCTGCAGCGCGCCGTCCCAGGAGAAGACCACGAACTGGGGCGGCTCCTCGCCCGGTGCCAGCGGCTCCGGCTTCAACTGCCCCTTCTGCGGGCCGGTGTAGGAGGTGGAGCCGTCCCCGAGGACCTTGGTCCGGCCGTCCCACCGGGGTTCCTGGTCCGGCCTCGCGGGGGCGTCCTTGCGGCCGCCGGAGGAGGCGGTCGGGGTGGTGGTGTCGGAGCGGGCGAGGACCAGATAGCCCCCGACCAGGGACGCGACGACGAGCAGGGCCGCCAGGGTCAGTATTCCCGGGGGTGTGGTGCGTCGGGGTGCGCGGGGTCGGCGGCGGCGGCCGGACGGTGACTTCATGCGCGGCTCATTCTGCGAGGGGGGTGGGGGGTGTTGCGGTGGTGCCGGGCGTGGGGCGGGCGGGGGTCAGCCGAGGCCCCGGGCCCCGGACCAGATGGTGTACGGGACGCTGTCGCCGGAGGTGCCCGCGATCCCGTTCAGCGGCAGTGGTTCGAGGCTCTTGCCGAGGTCGATGCGGTAGGCCACGACGGCTGTCGACACGGAGTGGGCCGTGCCGACGTACCAGGACGCGGTGTCGTTCTGCACGGTGCCGGCCTTCCCGGCCACCTCGATGGCCGGGTCCGCCCGGGGATGGGCGGTGCGGAAGGCGTCCGTGAGGGCGGACTGGACGGCCGCGGCCACACTCGCCTTCACCGCGCGGCGGGACGCGGGCTTCGTCAGCGTGGCCTCGGAGCCGTTGCGGGTGATCCGGGCCACCGAGTAGGGCTCGGAATGCGTGCCGGCGGCGGCGAACGTGGTGTATCCGCTCGCCATACGGATCGCGCTGGGCGTGGCGCTGCCCAGGGACATCGCGGGCACCTGCGGGCCGAAGCTGGAGGAGAGCAGGCCCGCCGCCTGGGCGGTGTCCCGCACCTCGGCCAGGCCGGTGTCCATGCCGAGCTGCATGAACGGCGTGTTCACCGACAGGGCGAGCGCCCGGCTCAGGCTGATCCGCCCGTAGGACCTCCTGCCGTCGTTGTGGGAGGTGACCTGTTTGCCGCCGCGGTCCCAGTAGGGCCCCTCGGGTGTCCTGACGGGGATGCCGTCGTCCCCGTCGTACAGCGTCCGCGGGGTGACCCTGGTGACGGCGCCGTCCCGGGTCTTGTGCACGCCCTTCTCCAGGGCGGCGGCGTAGACGAACGGCAGGAAGGCCGAACCGGCGGGCACAGTGGTCGCGTTCGACTCGTTGTAGCCCTGCGTACGGTGGTCGGGGCCGCCGTGGACGGCGAGGATCCGCCCGTCGGTGGCCACCGAGGCGGCGCCGAAGTGCAGGGACTTCGCCTTGGCCGCGTCGGCCTTCAGCGCCCGCGCGCGAGCCTGGGCCACGGCGTCGGTGAGCGCGGTCTCCTGCTTGCGGTCGAAGGTCGTGTAGATCTGGTAGCCGCCGAGGTCGAACTCCCTGGCCGAGATGTGCGCGGCCTTCTTGGCGTACTGGGCGGCCAGCTCCACGAGGTAGTCGCTCTGCTTGCCGGTGTCGTACCCCGGCGCCCGCTTCAGCGGCTCGGGGAACGTCGCGTACCGGGCACGCTCGGACTTCGAGAGCGTGCCGTTCTCGACCATGCGGTCGAGAATCCATGACCAACGCTCCACCGCCCGGGCGTGGTTGGCCTTGCTCAGAGCCGGGTCGTAGAGCCCCGCGCCCTTGAGGAGGGAGGCGAGGAAGGCGGCCTCTCCGACGTCGAGTTCGCCGACGTCCTTGCCGTAGTAGGCCTGCGCGGCCCGCTGGATGCCGTAGGTGCCGCGGCCGAACCAGCTGGTGTTGAGGTAACCCTGGAGGATGTCGTCCTTGCTCATCCCGTTGTCGAGCTTGAGGGCGAGCATGGCCTCGGTGAACTTGCGGCCGACCGAGCGGTCCTGGTTGAGGTAGACGTTCTTGACGTACTGCTGGGTGATGGTGGAGCCGCCCTGGGTGTCTCCCCGGCCGACGGTGCGCCACAGGGCGCGGGTGAGGCCGCTGAAGGAGATGCCGGGGTCGCTGTAGAAGCTCGCGTTCTCCGCCGCCAGCACCGCGTCGCGGACGTCCTCGGGGATGTCCTTCAGCGGCATCGCCTGCCGCCGCACCCAGCCGGTGCGTGCCATGGGCGTCCCGTCGGACCAGAAGTAGACGTTGTCCTGCTGGGTCGCGTACGAGTTGAGGTTCTCCGGGATGTCGGTGGCGGCGTAGGCGACACCCAGGAAACCGGTGGTCAGGCCGGTGAGGGTCAGCGCGGCGCCGAGCCACTGCCGCCCGGAGGGCGCCCAGCGACGCCAGCCGGTGCGGTCGGTGTGCGGGTAGCAGGGCCGGAGCCGGAGGAGCGGGGCCCGCAGGGGGCGCGCGGCGGCGCGTATGCGGGACAGCGGAGAAGGGCGGGGAGCTCTGCGCCGACGGCGCGGCACTCCGGATCCACTCCCGCCGGATTCGTTCCCACCCGATTCCGGATTTCCCGACTGGCGCGCATATTGCGCATTCTCTACACATAAGGAAGCGGGAGCCTTCAATTGCATGGTCTCTTCCGGCTCCCAGCCAGCCCTGGTCACGGCTGCGTCACCCTCCCCGCTTACTGTGGTGCTCGCGGGAAAGCTACCAGCGGCCTTTACAACTTCTCCACACTGGTGCGGCGGAAATGATCGATTAATCTGTCCCCATGCCTCGCTACGAGTACCGTTGCCGGACCTGCGGCGACACCTTCGAACTGAGCCGTCCCATGGCGGAGTCCTCCGACCCCGCGGCCTGCCCGTCGGGCCATGACGACACGGTGAAGCTCCTCTCCACGGTCGCGGTGGCCGGCTCGGCCTCCGCCCCGGCACCGGCACCCCGCGCGGGCGGTGGCGGCGGTTGCTGCGGTGGGGGCTGCTGCGGCTGACCCGCTTCCTCAGGTGTCCTTCAGCTTCGGTTTCCTAGCGTGGCGGCATGACAGCCATCGCAGCCGCCGCGGACGCCGGACCGCAGTGGGTCAACGACCTGATGGACGCGCTGGGCGCGCCGGGTGCCGGTCTCGCCATCGCCCTGGAGAACCTGTTCCCGCCGCTGCCCAGCGAGGTGATCCTGCCCCTCGCCGGGTTCGCCGCGAGCAGCGGGCGGATGAGCCTGCTCGCCGTCCTGCTGTGGACGACGGCCGGCTCGGTGATCGGCGCGCTCGCGCTGTACGGAATCGGTGCGCTGCTCGGCCGTGACCGGACGGTGGCGATAGCGGGCCGGCTGCCGCTGGTGAAGGTCGCGGACATCGAGAAGACGGAGGCCTGGTTCCTCAAGCACGGCACCAAGGCCGTGTTCTTCGGCCGGATGATCCCGATCTTCCGCAGCCTGATCTCCGTTCCGGCGGGTGTCGAGCGCATGCGCCTGCCGGTCTTCCTGGGCCTGACCACCCTCGGCAGCGCGATCTGGAACACGGTGTTCGTCCTCGCGGGCTACCTGCTGGGCGCGAACTGGCACCAGGTCTCGGACATCGTCTCGACCTACTCGAAGGTGGTCCTCGCCGTGGCTGCCGTGGCGGTGGCGGCGTTCATCGCGGTACGGCTCCTCCGACGCCCCGAAGGGGCGCGGGGCCGAGTCGATCAGCGGCTCCGCCGCGGGGCGCGAACGGCCACAACAACGCCGCACCCGCACGACGACCAGGACACCCGGGTTCTCAGGCGCCCCGCACTGCCCCCAGAAACTCCCGCAGGATCCGCTCCCCGGCGAGAACGCCCCGTTCGGGAAGCACCCTGACCGAGGGAGCCGTGAAACCGGTGTCGGCCAGCTCCCCGTGGCCCGGGCGCCAGCCCTGGTCCGCCGCGAGGAGCAGGTCCGCGTCGAGCAGTGAGTCGCCCGCGGCGAGGGTGAGTTCGGCCCCGGTCCGCCGGGCGACCTCACGCAGCGCCGCGCTCTTGGTGAGCGGCTTGGGCACCGCGTAGATCTTGCGGCCCTGCAGGGACACCGTCCAGCCGCGGTTCTCGGCCCACACCGCGAGTTCCTTCACCCAGTCCTCGTCGAGCAGTTCCCGCTCGACCACGAGGTAGGCGAAGAGGTCGTCGGCGACGCGGTGCTTGCGCACCCAGACCGGGTCGGCGGCCCTCAGCAGGTGTTCCTGCACCTCGGCGAGGGGCGCGCACTGGTCGGCCAGCCGTGCGGTCACCTGGGCGTGCCAGTCGGGGTCGGAGACCCCGTCCACCATGAGGTGGCCGCCGTTGGCGCAGATCGCGTACGTGGGCTCGGGGCCCGGCAGGTTGATGCGCTGGTACTGCTTGCGCGTCCGGGTCGTCGTCGGCACGAACACGGCCGCGTCGCCCAGGTCGGTGAGGAGCTGGGCCGCCGTCTCCGTCATGTACGACAGCGGCTTGCTCTCGTGCACCTCCACGCACAGCAGCCGGGGCGCCCGGGCGTCCGGCATGGTCAGCGCCAGGGCGGCGGCGGAGTAGATCAGGGTGCGATCGAGGTCGCTGGCGACTAGTGCGCGCATCAGACCGACACCGCCTTGCCGTCGGCGCCGGTCGCGCCCCGGGTGTACTTGGGGTGGATCAACCCGACACAGGTGTAGGGCAGTTCGGCGGTCTCCTCGACGGGCACGCCGCGTTGCTCGGCGAGCAGGCGTACATGGTCGAGGTCGCTGCCCGCCCCGGCCCGGGCCAGGATCTTCCAGGGCACGCGGCGCAGCAGCACCCGGGTGGTCTCGCCGACGCCGGGCTTGACGAGGTTCACGTCGTGGATGCCGTACTCCTCACAGATGCGCTCGACGGCGGCCCAGCCCTCCCAGGTGGGTGAGCGGTCGGCGGCGAGCAGTTCCTTGGCCTGGGCGCAGGCGGCGTCCTCGACCTCGGGGAAGCGGGCGGACACGGCGTCCAGGAAGGTCACCGAGACGTCGGTGCCGGCGAGTTCGCGGTAGAACTTCGCGCCGTGGAAGTCGTGCGGACCGACCAGGTCCGCCCGCAGCACGGTCCGCGAGATCAGGCCGGACACGGTCGAGTTGAGGCAGGCGGAGGGGATGAGGAAGTCCTCCCGGGTGCCGTAGGTCCGTACGCAGGAGCCCGGGTCGGCCAGGACCGCGATCTCGGGGCTGAAGCCGGTGATGCCGTCGGACTTCTCGAACTCCTCCAGGGCCTGGGCGAGTTCGCGGGTGATGGCGCCCTTGCCGGTCCAGCCGTCGACGAAGACGACGTCCCGCGGGTCGTGGTGCGCGGCGAGCCAGCGCAGCGCGTTGGCGTCGATGCCGCGCCCCCGGACGATCGAGACGGCGTAGTGCGGCAGGTCGAGGCCGTGCCGGTGCCGGGCCCAGCGGCGCATGAGGATGCCGACGGGTGTTCCCGCGCGGGCCAGGGAGACCAGGACCGGGCGGGGACCGCGTTCGGCGAGGATCGTCTCCGTGACCACGCCGGTCGCCTGGGCGATACGGGCCGCCGAGTCGTCCAGCGCGGCGTGGAACAGTTCCTGGTACCGCTCGCTCGGCTGGTACTCCACGGGCAGCGACTCCGCGTAGTGCGCGCCGCCGCTCTGGATGGCCTCCTCGCGCTCCTCGGTCGGCGCCTCCAGGGTCACGTCCGAGAGGTCCCGCAGCAGCCAGCCGACCTCCTCGGGCGCGTACGAGGAGAACGCGGGGCCGCGCAGGGGCTCGGGCAGCATTGAGGGCCTTTCGGGGACGTACGACGGTATGACGGCGAGCAGGACCCGCGGCGTGTGCGCGGCGAGCCGGGCCAGCAGTCCGTCGGGCGCGTGCAGCGCGGGGGTGTCCCCGGCCGAGTCGACCACCACGACGACGGCGTCGAATCCGGCACCGGCGACGTTGTAGGCGTACCGCTCGCCCGGGCCGTCCGCGGGGTCGTCGTGGGCGGGGAAGGCGAGGCGGGTGCGTATCGCGTAGCCCGGGTCGTCGACGGCCAGGACGGGTGAGCGGGTGGTGGTCGAGTAACGGACCTCGACGTCCGCGGTCCGCTCCAGCGCGTGGGCGAGCCTGAGGGGGGCGTACATCAGCTCCTCGAAGCCGAGGATGTGCACGCGGCGGGCGTTCGGGGGCAGGGCGTCGGCGATCCGGGCGGCCATGCCGGGCAGGGCGGCCTCCAAGCGCTCCCGATGGGCCGGGGTGAACCCGTGCCGGGCGCCGTCCGGCAGGTTGGCTGGCCAGTGCAGGTCTATGCGGTTGTATCCCGAGTGCGGACCGGTGGGGGCTTGTCGCGCAGTTCCCCGCGCCCCTAGGGGGTTGGCCTCCTGGTCGGCTTCGACGGCTGCGCCGTTGTTTGGGGGCGCGGGGAACTGCGCGACAAGCCCCGACGGCGCCGCAGACGAAACACCACCTGCCTCGGCACTGTCGGACTCGTACCGCGCCACCAGCTCCTGCCCCTTCTCCAGCACCCCCTCGGGCAGCCGCACAGTCCCGGAAGCCGCCGCCACAAGATCCACCCGCGCCCCGATCTCCCGCGCGAACTCCTCCAGCCGCCCCGCATCCTCCGCCGACCGCATGTCCACCAGCGCCACCACGACATACCTCCGCCGCGGATACCGCCCATGAAGATCACGGACAGTGTTGAGCACCGTGTTCCCCGTGGAGAACTCATCGTCGACCAGGACCAGCGGCCCGTCCCCGGTCAGCAGCGCGGGATCCTCCGGCAGGAGCAGATGCGAGGTCGCGTGCGAGTGGGCCTCCTCGAAGCCGCCGGCCGCCGCGATACCGGCGACGGGGCGGCGCGTGGAGTGCAGGTAGGGGGCGAGGCCGAGCCCGTCGGCGACGGAGTGGCCGAGGCCGGTCGCGGTCTCCGCGTAGCCGAGGACGACCGCCCGGGCCGACTCCTCCTCGCCCAGCAGCGCTCGCACCCGGCGGCCGAGCTCCACGCCCTGGCCGTAGACGACGGACGGCGACTGCGGCACATGCTTGCCCAGCACGTTCGACACCAGCAGATGGGCCCGCTTGGGGTTGCGCCGCAGCGCCAGCCCCAGCAGGTCGGTCAGCCGGTCCTCGCCGACGAGCTCGACGCCGAGCCGCTCCGCGACCCAGCTGCCGGACCAGACACCGCCGGCTTCGTCGCGCACCTCGCCGTGCACCCCCTCGTTCACTGCCTTCTCCACCAACCGTTCGAATTCTTCGGATGCCGTGCGTTCAGCCGGGCAGGCCGGCGGCGAGCAGTTCCACGAAGCCGATGTCCCCGTTGGCCACGCCGAAAACCTCGGCACGCAGCAGGGTCCGCTCGGCCCAGGCCCGATGCGGCTTCACCTCGTTCATCTTGTTCGTGTACGCCGATCGAAGCACACCCCCGCCGCCGCGCTCGGGGCGCAGGATGTCCTGGGCGTCCGAGAACTCCTCGTGGCTGACGACCGACAGGGCGTGCACCGGAAGCACGTGGGAGGGGTGGATGCAGGTCTTGCCCAGCAGGCCGTTGGCGTGGTCCAGGGAGATCTCCCTCAGCAGGCCGTCCATGGCGTGCTCAATCAGCTTCTCGCGCAGTTCAGCGGCCTGCACCTCAAGGAAGGGGCTCTGCCGCAGCAGCGGCTTGAACATGCGCTCCTGGACCCGGAAGTACTCCCACACCGGCCCGGTCACGGTGAAGCCGGTCCCGTCGGCGCGGCCCAGCATGTTCACCACGTCGGCGATCACGGAAGCGACGATCTGCACGTCGTACGCCGTCATGTCGGGGCCTCTGCGCAGCCCGTAGGAGGAGCAGAAGTCCGTCACGCCGAGGCGCAGGGCGAGCACGCGGTCGCGGTACTTGTCGACGGCCCGGGAGATGCCCTCCAGGGTCTCCACACGGGACTCGCGGTAGAGCAGCTCCGGGGACTCCAGCACGGGCATGGCGAAAAGGCGACGGCCGCTTTCGGCCTCGGCGGTCGCCATCGCCTCCAGGAAGGGGATGCCGCGTTCCTCGGTGAACTTCGGCAGTACGAAACCGGAGAGCAGCCGGGCGGAGGGGCCGAGCCGTCGCACGAGGTCGGGGATCTGCCCGGGGGCGCGGACCCGGATGAACAGCAGGGGCAGGTCGGCGTCCGGGAGGGCGGCGAGCGCCCTGAACTGGCGGACGAGGTTCTCCTCGCCCGGGCCGACGTCCGCGTCGTCGATCGAGTCCTCGAGGCACACCACCATCGAGACGACACCGCGCCCGGCCTGCTTGAGGACGTCGTCGGCGAGACGCGGCCGGGTGGCCGGGCTGTAGAGCGTGGCGCCCAGGGCCGCCGCGAGCAGCCGGGCCGGGGAGTCCGGCGTGAACACACACGGCTCGCGGTGGAAGAGACGCTTCCGCACCTCAGGCGCGATGTGCCCGAAATGACGCATGGAACTCCCCCGTGGTTGTCGTGCGGCCTGCGAATCGTCGAAAGGTGGCCGGTAATAGTACGTAGAAGTCCATGTCAGAGGTTCCCGTCAGGCATGAATTTCAGGTAACGCGGGCAAGCACAGCCAGGCCCGGCCAAGACGACGGTAGTCCGCGACGGCCGTCGGCGCCGCTCGTGGCGCCCGGCCCCCGCGTTGTCGTGAGCAGGACCGAGAAGGCAGGATGACCGCATGACGCACGCGATGCTGAAGGGGTCGAACGTCCCGCTGGAAGCCACCACGGTGCGCGCCGTGCTGCGCTGGACACCCGGACAGGGGGTTCCGGACGTCGATGCCTCCGCGCTGCTCCTCGGCCCCGACGGTCGTGTGCGCTCCGACGAGGACTTCGTCTTCTACAACCAGCCCCGGCACCCCTCGGGGAAGGTGTGGCGGCTCGGCAAGAAGCGGGCCGCCGAGGGCCTGACCGACACGATCCAGACAGAGCTCACCGGTGTCGAGTCGGGAGTCAGCCGGATTCTGCTGGTCGCATCGGCGGACGGCGTCTCCTTCGACCGCGTGCAGGCGCTGCGCATTCTGCTGTACGACGCGGCGGGCAGCGAGGCGGAAGCCCTGGCGTACTTCGACGTCAAGCCCGAGACCGGCGAGGAGACCGCGCTGATCTGCGGCGAGCTGTACCGGCGCGGCGAGGGCTGGAAGTTCCGGGCACTGGGCGAGGGCTATTCGAACGGGCTGCAGGGGCTGGCGACCGACTACGGCATCTCGGTGGACGAGTCGGAGGCCGCGCAGGAGACGTCGGCCCTGTCCACCAACGCCGCGACCACGCAGCAGCCCGCCCCCGAGGTGTCGCGGCCGCTGCCTCCGGAGCAGCCGACCGCCGTCCCCGCGCAGCCCGCGTACGGCTATCCGCCCCAGCAGCCCCCGACGACCCAGCCGGCGTACGGCTATCCGCAGCCCGCGAGCCAGCCCGCGTACGGCTACCCCCAGGCACCGGCCGCGGCGGGCGTCACGGGGGCGCAGACCGGCTACGGCTACCCGCCGCCGGTCACCGCGGCCCCCGACCCGGACTTCCGCCTGCCTCCGCAGGGCCCGCAGTTCATCGGACGCTGAGAAGCCCCGGGCCCGCACCCTTGAGGGCGGGCCCTCAGCGCTCCACCTTCGTCTTGTAGCCCCGGCCCCACTGCAGACCCCACCCGTACAGGCGGTCCAGCTCGGCCTGGAACCCGTAGACGAACTTCGCCTCGCGGCGCACGATGATCTCGTCGTTCTTGATCTTCTCGATCATGACGACGGCGCAGGAGCGCGCCTGCGGCTGGCGTTCGTCGAGGTGGATCTCGATGCGCGGGCCGCTGCTCGGGTAGAGGGTGACGCTGGCGTGGGTGCGGTCGAAGGCGGGTGTCTGGTCGTAGATGTAGACGAAGACCAGGAGCCGCTTGATGTTCTCGCGGTGGTCGAGGTTGATGTACATCGTCTCGCCGGACCCGGAGCCGAACCGGTCGTCGCCGCTGAGCTTGACGTACGGCGGGGCGTTGACGTCGCCGAAGTAGCCCCCGAGGGGCTGGACGACGCCCTTGGTGCCGTCCTGGAGCTCGTAGAGGCAGCCCAGGTCGAGGTCGACGTTGACCATGCTCTGGCTGTGGCCGACGACCTCGGGTGGTTTGAGGGCCCGGAAGGGGTGCCGCAGCAGGCTCTCGCGCTGCGGGCCGCCGATGTCGGACGTGCGCATCCGCCAGCTCAGGTTGACGCGCAGATGGCCGGTGGCCGCGTCCTGCTTGGTGAGTGATATCTGTGCGCGCCGCTTGGTCAGTTCGATCGCGTTCGTCGCCGCGTGGCCCGAGTCGAACTGCACATCGCGCCCGCGCCGAAGTCCGTCGAACAGGCCCATTCCGCCCCCCACGTTCACTTGGAGACCGCAGGTCATCGCATGGCCCACGGCCTTGACGACCGACGGGGCGGCGCCGAGGACTCGCCTCGGCAGCCGCCCCGCACAGAGCGTTCCTCACCCGGAGGGGTGTCACACCCCGGAGGAGACCTCAGTCTTCTCGTCCGAGCCGGCTTCTCCCTCGGCCGCCGCGATGGCGCGGTTGCGGCGCACGGAGGACCAGAAGGAGGCGCCGATCAGGATGACGCCGATGGAGCCGGTGATGAACTCGTTGATCTCGTACTGGATGGTGACGAGGAGGACCGCGGCGAGCGCGCCGATGGCGTAGTGGGCGCCGTGCTCCAGGTAGACGTAGTCGTCGAGGGTGCCCTCGCGGACCAGGTAGACCGTCAGCGACCGGACGTACATGGCACCGATGCCGAGGCCGAGGGCCATCAGCACGATGTCGTTGGTGATGGCGAAGGCGCCGATCACACCGTCGAAGGAGAAGGACGCGTCCAGGACCTCGAGGTAGAGGAACATGAAGAACGCGGCCTTGCCGGCCAGCTTCACCGCCGACTTGGGCTTGCCTTCGCGGGCGGCCTTCTCCTCGGCCTCGTGCTCGCGCTCCTCCTCCTCTTCGAGCTTGTCCTCGAAGTAGCCGGAGAGGCCGCCGACGATCATGTAGGTGATCAAACCGCCGATACCGGCCAGCAGGACGGTCTCCGCCTTGTCGGCGTGTGTGCCGCCGTGCTGGTGGGCGTTGGCGCCGAAGGTGATCGAGGAGATCAGCAGGACGATCAGGGCGATGCAGACCGACAGCATGTCGACCTTGCCGAGCTTGGCCAGCGGGCGCTCCAGCCAGCCGAGCCACTTGATGTCACGGTCCTCGAAGATGAAGTCGAGGAAGATCATCAGCAGGAACATGCCACCGAAGGCGGCGATCGACGGGTGGGCGTCGGTGACGTACTGCTGGTACTGGTCCTTGTCGGTGAGCGCGAGGTCGACGGCCTCGAGCGGGCCCAGCTGGGCGCTGAGCGCGACGATCACGACGGGGAAGATCAGCCGCATACCGAAGACGGCGATCAGGATGCCGATCGTGAGGAAGATCTTCTGCCAGAAGGCATTCATCTTCTTCAGGATCCCGGCGTTGACCACCGCGTTGTCGAAGGACAGCGAGATCTCGAGGACGGACAGGATCGCTACGACGCCGAACGCGGTCCACCCTCCGTAGAGAACCGCTGCGACCAGGCCGAGCGCGGTGACCGCGAACGACCACCCGAAGGTTTTCAGAACCACTGGCTACCCAATCGTGTGTGTACGGGGCTCCCCCGCGCCGTACCCGGCTTTACGAACTTTTGAAGCCGAAGTCTAGTCCGGCCCCCTCCATACCCCACCGGGCCCCGGATTTTGCTCATAACGCGTTATGAGACGTTGACTCCGAAGTCCAGCGCGATCCCCCGCAGCCCCGACGCGTACCCCTGCCCCACCGCCCTGAACTTCCATTCGCCTTGGTAGCGATAGACCTCACCGAAGATCATCGCGGTCTCCGTGGAGGCGTCCTCGCTCAGGTCGTAGCGGGCGAGTTCCTGGCCGTCCGCCTGGTTCACGACGCGGATGAAGGCGTTGCTGACCTGGCCGAAGGTCTGGCCGCGCTCGTCGGCCATGTGGATCGAGACGGGGAAGACGATCTTGTCGCACCCCGGCGGCACCTTGGAGAGGTCGATCAGGAGCGACTCGTCGTCGCCGTCGCCCTCACCGGTGAGGTTGTCACCGGTGTGCTCCACCGAACCGTCCGGGCTCTTGAGCTGGTTGTAGAACACGAACCACTCGTCCCCGAGCACGCGCCCGCCACTGCACATCAGGGCGCTGGCGTCGAGGTCGAAGGGGGCTCCGGTGGTGGAGCGCGCGTCCCAGCCGAGCCCGATCATCACCTGCGTGAGGTTCGGTGCGGCTTTGGACAGGGAGACATTGCCTCCCTTGGCGAGCGTGACGCCCATGATTCCCTCCCCGGGTGTTCTTTCTGAGGTGGTCCTGCACAGCACCGCCCGGACGGACGCGGCCAGGGCCGAGGAGTCCTGGCCCGCGCCCCA